>JAUXBI010000005.1 GCA_030619435.1 Syntrophaceae bacterium | reverse complement strand
GGAATTTGGCGCGAAAGATCTTTGACAGGGCTGATACCGGGACATAAAAATCAATGCGTGAAGAGTGCCAATTGCCGCTGGTTTTATCGAAAGCGCCACCGGGAACGATGTAATGGATATGGGGGTGATATTCCAGTTGTCGCCCCCAGGTATGCAGAACTCCGAAAAACCCGGGACAGTCACCGCCGACAAATTCCTCATCGGCGGACAGTTTCTTCAGCGCCGCTGAAGAGGCTGCAAAAAGAGCGGCGTAAGCGATTCTTTGATGACCGCGCATAAGACGGCGCAGTTGCCTGGGAACTGTGAAGGTGACCATGAAGTGGTGACCGGGAAGCTTCCGGTTGAGTTGTCTTTCCAGCCACTGCCGGGTTTTGTGATTCTGGCAGGTCGGGCAGTGACGGTTGCCGCAGGAACGGAAAACAACCTGGGACTTGCCACACTGCCCGCAGGTGTAAACATTGACGCCGCAGACTTCAGTACGACAGTTAATAATGCCCTTGATCACTTTCCGGTGGTTCGAAGGAATTGATTCCTGATAAGTTTCCAGGTACTCGGGGCCATGCTCACGAAAGATATCAGCGATAGTTCCCATGGTCGAGTCCTTTCATTACATTGTTGATAATGCCGAAGGCGTTTTCCTGGCCTTTGCTGGTCAGGTGCAGATAGACCATGGTGGTTTCCAACTGGGCGTGCCCCAGGTAGCGTTGGATAGCGCGGATATTGACACCTGCTTCAAGGAGATGGGTGGCGTATGAATGGCGCAGGGTATGGACGGAAACGCGCCGTTTCTTGATCCCGGCCTGATATTTTGCCTGCCGGAAGGCGCCCTGGACACTCTCGATGGCCATCGGCATCTTTGAAACCGGGCCAAGGTTTTGGCCACGGCCCAGGGCCGGAAAGATCAGTTCCTGGTTACGGTGTGTAACCCAGTAACGGCGCAGGAGATTCAAAGTGGCATCGGGCAGCGGAACATAGCGATCCTTGGCCCCCTTGCCCCGATGAACATGGATAAGTTTACGCTTACCGTCAATGTCTGACACTTGCAGGAAAAGCCCCTCCTGCAGTCTCAGGCCGCAGGAATAGACAGTTGAATGGAAAACGTAGTTGTGAAAGGTGGTAATTTTTGAGAAGATACGGTTGATCTCTTCCCGGGTTAATACCGCCGGCAGCCTTTTTTCGTATGGGGCCTTGAGAACTTTGAAAATATGCCAGTCACGTTCGACAACATGAAGATAAAACAGCTTGATCGCGCTGTAACAGATGCGCATGGTGTTGGGCTGCCACTTGTTGACGTCCTGACGATGGATAAAATATTTTCTGAGTTCCTCCTCGGTAATCCTATCGGGATCTTTGCCATGGTGAAACTCGATTAATTTGCGCACATGCCGCGCGTAGGCTTCTTGAGTACGTTCACCTTTACCATTGAGTTTAAGGGCTTCAACTGCTTTGTCGTACCAGGGTGTTTGTAGTGCTGCCATAATACCTCTCCTCTCTTTTTGGGGTTAAAAAGATGTGTATGGAGTGGTATTATGGCAGTTGTAAAGAGAAAAGTTTGCAGAAGAGAAAGTCAGAGAAGTATCGAGCCCAGGGATGATTGAAATAGTTAGAGTTGAAGGTGTTAATCCTGCCGCGTCAGCGGCTTACTTGAACCATCCGCTCCACCAGACGGTGAACCGCTGGTGGATAAAATAGTGTCAGCGACTATTTTATCAATGTTATAGCCCTATAAAAATTTACTTCATTTTTACATTTGAAGTTTAACGCTTGACATTATTAGCGCGATGCGTACGATGTTGAAATCACAGATTATCATTAGGAGAATCACATGAAGACCAAAAAACTTCCCCCTATCCATCCAGGCGAAATTCTTATGGAGGAATTTTTAGAGCCCATGGGGATCAGTCAATACCGGCTGGCCAAGAATATAAGTGTGCCCCCAAGGCGCATAAACGAAATTGTGCATGGGAAAAGATCCATTACTGCAGATACTGCACTTCGTTTGGGACGGTTTTTCGGCATGTCACCTCAGTTTTGGCTGAATCTCCAGACGCGTCATGATCTTGAAGTGACTGAGGATTTGTTTGAGGGCCGGCTTGATGGTGAGGTACATGCTCTTCAAGTCCAAACAGGATAATATGTACTGGGGTTATAGCCTTGCTGATGAAAATAGTTTGGGAAAAAGCGATGCGGAGTGACCGTTTCCATAACCAATCAGCAAAAAGAAGCATATGAAAGCTAAAGATTTTGACAAAAAGTTTGATGAGGGAAAGAGCGTTATAAAACACCTGGATCTTTTAAAAACTAAAGGAGTCATTCCATTGAAAATACCTTTTAAGGAATTTGTCGAAAAAGAAATAGGGAACGATGTTGTCTTGATTGCCTGCGGACTTCCGGCGACGAACAAGACCGAGACCACCGAAATTATAGCGCGTTTAAAGGGCTACGAGATGTTGAGGACAGACGTGATACGCCGCGAAGTTCTGAAAGACGAGGATATCTTCGACGAAAAGATAGCGTCCAATATGGATAAAAGGACGCTCGTGTATGACACAATGTTTTCTATTGCCGATGAACTTTCCTCGCAGGGGAGGGGGGTCATTCTTGATGCCACGTTTGTTACCCAGTCACTCAGAAAAAGGGCTGCAGAGGTGGCCGCAAAGAATCGGAAGACATTCATTATACAACAGACACAGTGCCCGCAGGAATATTCACTGAACAAGATATCCAAGAGAACCAGAGAAAACTACGAGTCCAACGCTCTGACGGAACAGGCCTATCTGAACAACAAGAACAGATTCGAGCCGGTGGATCTTGACGACCTCAAAGAACTGTATCCCGAGCTACATATCGTACATCTCCTGGTCGACACGGCCTCCGATTCGGACGATGAATGGTTCGTGATTGGAAAAGTTGAACGATAATACCCTGGTTACCAATCAATCGTAAACGTCAATCTCCACGCGGCGGTTCATGGCGCGTCCTTTCAGTGTGTTGTTCGATGTTACCGGCATGCCCTCACCATAAGCCTTTACGGCGATTCTTCCCAGAGAGATGTTGAAATTTTTCACCAAATACTCTTTCACGGCGTTTGCTCTTTCCAGTGAAAGGGTGTCATTGTATTTTTCCGTGCCTGTACTGTCCGCATGACCCGATAACGTGATAGAGGCCCGGGAAGATCCTTCGGTGAGCGCTGTGCTTATTTCTTTCAGGAGTTTATGGTAAGACGGTTTTATGTTGGATTTATCATGGTCGAAATATACGGCTGGTTTCACACTTAAGGGTGTACCCTCGGCCTGTTCAGTCTCCGTTTTTAAAGCAAGCCATTTCCAGGCGCCTTTGTGCCCGAGGGCGGCGGCGGTTTCCATGTCTGCCCGTGCCTGTTCATTGTTGATCATATAATAGTTGACAACTCCCCGCTGATAGTAAGCATCGGCATTTTCGGGCGCAAGTTTTATCGCTTCTGTGAGATCAACAAGTGATTCCGTGCAATTGCTCTTTCTGTCTGAGAAGAGGGCAGTTCCCCTTTTCAGGTAGGCGTCAGCACAGCCAGGATCGCATTCTATTGCCTTTGTGTACGCTTTAACCGCCTCTGTATGTATTCCCCTCTCTTCAAGTGTGTTGCCCTTTTCAATCCATGTTGCCGCCGTCTGCGCGAAGGCTGGTTGCCACGATATAAAGACAGCGATTATAAAGACGAGACAGATATATATCTTTTTCATAATTCACCTCGGCGGTTATTATTTTCTGTTCTGCTGATTCCTAAAGATATCACAAGTGTATGAATCGGGCAAGAAATTTGCTGGAATTCAGTTATTCACGTGCGCGACCACTCAGCTGCCCGCACGCGGCCAATATGTCGTTTCCCTTGCTTGGGCGGACCATGGTTGTGTAGTGATGTTTTATAAGTATATTCTGAAATGCCCTTATCTTTTTATCTGATGGTTTTTTGAAGTCTGATTCCGGGAATTCGTTGAAGGGTATGAGATTGAATTTGCAATGTACCCCCCTGAGGAGCGATGTGAGCATCTTTGCGTCTTCTTCTGAATCGTTGATGCCGTCGATCAGGATATATTCAAAAGTTATCATTCTTCTCCTCGGCATAGGATATTCCCGGCAGGCATCTATAAGTTCTTTGAGTGGGTACTTCTTGTTCACAGGCATCAGAGCAGTTCGCTTTTCGTCATCCGGGGCGTTCAGTGACACCGCGAGATTAACGGAAACTTCCTCGCCCAGTCTGCGTATCATCGGCGTTATTCCATACGTGGAAACAGTTATTTTTCTCTTTGAAACCCCGGGCCCCACATCGGAAGTGATAATCTTTATTGCTTTCAGTGTGTTTTCATAGTTGGCGAGGGGTTCCCCCATTCCCATCATTACGATACTCTTCATGTCTTTGCCCTCAGGCGTATTGAAAAGGAGGGCTGTTATCTGCCCGACAATCTCCGAGGGAAGAAGGTTTCTCTTCAGACCATATCTGCCGGTAAGACAGAATTTGCACCCCATTGCGCACCCTGCCTGTGTAGACACGCACTGGGTCCAGTGATTCTTTTCACGTATCAATACACTTTCTATGAGACTGTCGTCTTCCAGCCTGAAGAGAACTTTTTTCGTGCCGTCTATTGATTCCTGGATCTCTTCTATCGGGAGGGATGTTATGCGGGCCAGTTCTTTGATCTCTTCCCTGAAAACCTTTGAGAGATTGGTCATTTCGTCAAAGGAAGAGATTCCAAACCGGTACATCCACTTCATGATCTGACGCGCCCGGTATTTTTCCTTTCCAAGGTGAGAAATAAAATCTTCAATCTCTTCAAGAGACATGTTGCTCAGGTCTGGTTTATCACTGTAACTTTTCATGCAGTCTTTTTTCGATAGCGTCTATGAATTGTGTGGTGTTGACCTTTCTGTTATGGGTGGCCTTTTCCGCGACAAGGAGGAGATCTCCCGTCATGATGCCCGATTCCACTGTCTCTACAGAGGCCTCGTCCAGTTTGTCGGCAAATGCCACAAGACTGTCTGTCCCGTCAAGTTCACCCCGCTTCCGAAGTCCTCCTGACCAGGCGAAGATGAGGGCCATGGAGTTTGTCGAAGTCTCTTCGTTATCAAGGTGTTTATAGTAATGTTTCTGCACCGTTCCATGGGCTGCCTCATACTCGTAGCAGCCGTTCGGTGAGACCAGCACGGAGGTCATCATTGCGAGACTTCCGTAGGCAGTAGCGATCATGTCTGACATAACATCGCCGTCGTAGTTTTTCAGTGCCCACAACATTCCACCTTCCGAGCGTATTACCCTGGCAACCGCGTCGTCAATCAGGGTAAAGAAGTATTCTATACCCGCATCCTCGAATCTGGTTTCCCAGTTTTCCTCATACTCCCGCTGAAATATATCCCTGAAACGGGCGTCATAGGTCTTTGATATGGTGTCCTTGTCGCTGAACCAGAGGTCCGTTTTCTGGTCAAGGGCAAAGGAGAAACACGCTCTCGCGAAATTCAGCATGGACTCGTCTGTATTATGGATGCCCTGGATAATTCCCGGTCCTTTAAACTCGTGTATCGTTTTTTCTTCGGTTTTTCCGCCTCCGGACGGGGTGAATATGATAGATGCCTTTCCCGGGCCCGGCACGGCTATTTCGACGTTGTCGTACACATCGCCATACGCGTGTCTTCCTATGATGATCGGTTTTTCCCATGTGGAGACAGAGGGCTTGATGTTCTTCACAAAGATGGGTTTTCTGAACACCGTTCCATCCAGCATCGACCGTATCGTGCCGTTGGGACTCTTCCACATCTCTTTCAGATCATATTCCTTCACGCGGTCGGCGTTTGGAGTTATTGTCGCGCACTTTATGCCCACACCATATTCCATGATGGCATTCGCCGCGTCAACTGTAACCCGGTCGTCGGTTATATCGCGATTCTTTATGTGGAGGTCGTAGTATTTGATGTCCATATCCAGAAATGGAAGGAGCAGTTTGTCCCTTATCATCTTCCACATGATTCGCGTCATTTCGTCGCCGTCCATCTCGACGACTGGTGTCTTTACTTTTATCTTTTCCCTCACAATTTCTTCTCCATCCGCAATTTTCCGATAAGCTGAATTTCTTACTTATTGCGCTTGACCTCCGACGTCTGTCACTTCTTCGCAGCGAGCGCGCCGCCCGCGAGAAGTATCTTTCTCTGCCTGTCGGACAGGTTGCACAGGGCCTCTAATTCAGATCTTTTTGTTAAGTTTTTTACAACTATTTTCTTATCGGATTTTATTATCTTCCTGATATCGGGTATCTCTATCTCGTCTCCCTGGTCTATGGTGGCGTACGCGGCATCATCTTTGAATGTCAGGGGCATGATGCCGAAATTAATCAGATTAGCCGCATGGATTCTTTCGAAAGACCTGGCGATCACCGCCTTTACACCCAGATACTGGGGACAGATGGCCGCGTGCTCCCTTGATGATCCCTGGCCGTAGGAAACTCCCGCGACAATGATATTGTGCCTTCCGCCACCTTTTATCCTGTGCGCCCTTTCATGAAATGTATTGTCCAGTCCCTCGAAGACGAGTTTTGCATATTCCCGTATATTGGAACGGTACTTCATCCTGAAGCCGGCTGGCATTATATGATCTGTGGTAATTTTGTCTGCCACTTTTATTGTGACTTCGCCTGAGATAGTGTCAGGCATGGGAACATGTGAAGGAGGTACTCCAATATTGGGCCCCCTGCGTACGGTAATGGATGATGGGTCCTGGATATCCTCAGGGAATATTATCATCCTGTCGTCAATGATGAAGTGACTAGGAATGCGGATTCGGGGATACTCGATCCCCAGATCACGCGGGTCTGTAATAACTCCTGTAATAACCGCGGCGGCAGCTGTTTCCGGACTGACGAGATAGACACTGGCGTCCGCCGTTCCTGATCTGCCCGAAAAGTTTCTGTTGGATGTTCTGAGAGATACCGCTCCCGAGGGTGGGCTCTGGCTGTTTCCTATGCAGAAGCCGCACGCGCACTCGGCGATTCTTGCCCCTGAGGACAGCAGCTCCGCGAGGTAGCCGTCCCTTGAGAGGCTTTCCAGCACCTGCCTTGAGCCCGGAGCTATGACAAAGCTCACATCGGGATGCGCGACCTTTCCTCTTAGTATCTCTGCCACCGTTGAGAGATCTTTATATGATGAATTTGTGCAGCTTCCGATACACACCTGATCAACTTTTATTCCGTTTATATCTTTTACTGCGCGTATGTTTTCGGGGCTGTGCGGTGTCGCGGCAAGGGGGACGATTTTTGACAGATCTATATCGATTACCCTGTCATATTCCGCGTCTGCATCCGCTTTTAACTCCACCCAATCATTCTCTCTCTGCTGGGATTCCAGGAATGACAGGGTCACTTCATCACTTGGAAAGATAGAAGTGGTGACGCCGCATTCCGCACCCATATTGGCGATCGTCGCCCTCTCCGGTACCGTAAGGGTAAAAAGCCCGTCCCCTCCATACTCAAAGACGCATCCCACGTTTCCCCTTGTGGTAAATATTTCAAGAACCTTCAGTATAATATCCTTTGCCGATACCCAGGGAGAAAGTTTTCCGTTGAGGTTGATCCTGATCACCCGTGGGCCGGTAAGATAAAATGCCCCTCCGCCCATCGCGATGGCGACATCGAGACCGCCCGCGCCGATTGCCATCATGCCGAGGCCCCCTGCCGTTGGCGTATGGCTGTCGGAACCGAGGAGAGTTTTTCCCGGCACCCCGAATCTTTCGAGGTGAACCTGGTGGCAGATGCCGTTTCCCGCTCTTGACAGGTGAATTCCGTATTTTCCCGCGATATCCCGGAGATATTGATGGTCGTCGGCGTTTTCAAATCCGATCTGTACGGTGTTGTGGTCTATGTAGCTTACCGACAGATCGGTTTTTACCTTCAGGATATTCATGGATTCAAACTGGAGATAGGCCATGGTTCCAGTGGCATCCTGGGTCAGGGTCTGATCTATTTTTATTCCTGTCTCAGATCCGAGGATATAAGTGCCCGATATTAAATGGGCATCTATTATCTTCCTGGTTATGGATTTTCCCATGCGGTTCTCCATTGTGCAGTAGCAAACTTATAATATTATATAACCTGTGTGGTTATTTCAAGGTAAAGTTTGGCGACTTTGTAAGTTCCCATGTGTCTTTTATAAAAAAAATGCTTCACCTTCTCTACGAGGAGGTGAAGCAGATGTTTGGGGTCGGCAGCAGATGTGGCCGGAAATAACTTACTTTATGAGCATGCTGGATGCATCCAAGGTTAGCTGAGACAAGTCGGAGGTCACATTTGACAGTCCCTTCAGGGGTTTTATGCGGATGTCTGTTCCCTCGGGCTGAAGCTGTAGAGCGATATCAAACAGATCCTCGACGTCCAGAAGCGGAGACGGAATACCATCCGAAGGAGTTTCTTCATGGCGATGGGTATGCACGCTGAACCACGCATGGAATGATTGCTCCCCGGCAAGTTTTTTCAAATCCGTAAGACATTCCCTTGTTGATTCGTTGAATTTGAGCCCGTCAATAATAACCATGTCAGGGTGAAATATACCCTGTCCGGTAAGATCTGCCAGCCTTTCTCTGAGCCTCAGCACGCTGAAACCCGCGACCCTGAAGGTCATGATAAACCTGTGCGGCAGCAGGAATTCCCAGAGCTGGCTTGCCTCCTCAGCAGTGTGGTGCTGCACCAGATGGTTGAACAATTCCTTGTACCATAGTGTAATTTTGTCAACGGGGTCATTCAGACTTATATGAAGGACATTCTTATTTCTCAGCATGGCGTTAAGGGCAAGCTGAACCAGGAGAGCGGTTTTACCTACGCCGGCCCGTGAAAGAACAGCACCGAATTCACCCTTTGAGATAATATCTGTTCCATCTCCCTGAATCCCAAGGGGATGTCTGGTGATGAGATCCTTTTTTAACATCATCATGTTTTTGTACCTTTCCTTCAGCCTGTTCTATTATATTAATTGCCCTTCTTCTTTTTCTCCATCTTTTCGGCCAGTTCCTCCGCGATTGACTGAGGAACAAGCTTGTAGAGCGCGAATTCCATAGTGAACTGAGCCTGTCCCTGTGTTGCTGATCTCAGGACAGTCGAAAATCCGAACATCTCTGCCAATGGTACCTGCGCCTCAATTACACACATGGGTCCATCATCCTGTGCGCCGACAATCATTCCACGGCGCTGGTTTAAGAGACCCATGGCGGAGCCTTGGAATTCGGTTGGTGTTTCAACAACAACCTTCATTATGGGTTCATGGATAACCGCTTTTGCCTTGGCATAGGCCCCGAGAAATGCACCGCGCGCGGCCGCCTGGAATGCCATTTCTGAAGAGTCCACGCTGTGCGACGCTCCATCATTAATAAGCACCCTTATCCCGGTCACCGGAAACTCCATCCGGGGCCCTTTTGCCATGCATCCACGGAACCCCTTCTCGCATGCGGGAATAAATTGTGTGGGGATAACTCCTCCAGTGATCTTGTTGACGAACTCAAATTCCGCTTCTGCGATAGGTTCCATATATCCCGCGATTCGGCCATATTGTCCAGATCCGCCGGTCTGTTTTTTATGCGTGTAGTTAAACTCCGCTTTTCTGGTAATGGTTTCGCGGTATGCAACACGAGGATTGCCGGTTTCAACTTTGGCTCCATATTCTCGCCGCATCCGCTCAACGTAGATTTCCAAGTGCAGCTCGCCCATGCCTTCAATAATTGTCTCTTTTGTTTCATCATCGACGTAGGTCTTGAAAGTGGGGTCTTCTTTGGTGAAGCGGTTCAGGGCTTTGGACATATTTATCTGTGATTTGTTGTCTTCAGGGGTAATAGACAGAGAAATTACCGGGTCGGCGACAAACATGGAACTCATGGTCAGCGTGGTTCCCGGGGATGTAAAGGTGTCACCCGACGCACAGTCGATGCCGAAGAGAGCTCCGATATACCCCGCGGGGATGGCCTCCATGTCTTCCATCTGATCGGCATGCATGCGGACAACGCGTCCAACCTTGATCTTTTTCCCTGTGCGGGCATATATTATGGTGGATCCCATTGCGATGGAGCCCTGATATACCCGGATGTAAGTAAGCTGTCCATAGGCGCCGTCTTCCAGTTTGAATGCAAGAGCCACTGACGGGTCTTCAGGGCTGGAAGAGAGGATAACCGGCTTTTCATTGTTGTCCATGTCAAGGGCTTCATTTTTCATATCAGAGGGGCAGGGAAGCAACTGTGTCACAACGTCGAGCAGAGGCTGAACGCCTTTGTTTTTGTAAGCCGATCCCATGAGGACAGGTGTTATTTTCCGGGTGAGCGTTCCAGTGCGCAACGCGTTTATAAGAAGTTCTTCCGGAATCTCCCGTTCTTCAAGAATGGTTTCAGTGAGTTCATCTGAGAACATCGAGGCGGCGTCGATCAGTTCTTCTCTTTTCGCGATTGCTTCTTGTGTGAGAGCACTCGGAATTTCCTCAATGCGAATATCTTCGCCATTCTCGCCGTCAAAATAGACCGCTTTCATTGAAACCAAGTCTATAATTCCTTGAAAATTATTTTCAAGTCCAATGGGTATTTGTATGGCAACCGCGTTGTGACCCAGTTTCGACCTGAGCTGGTCGATGACACGATAAGGATCCGCGCCGCTGCGGTCACACTTGTTTATAAAGGCGATGCAGGGGACCTCGTAACGTTTCATCTGCTGATCGACTGTAATCGATTGTGACTGCACACCACCCACTGAGCATAGAACAAGGACAGCGCCATCCAGCACCCTGAGGGAACGTTCGACCTCTACCGTAAAATCGACATGGCCGGGAGTATCGATTATATTGATCTCATGCTCTCTCCATTCGCAGAATGTTGCTGCCGAGGCTATTGTGATGCCGCGCTCCTTCTCGAGCTCCATGGAATCCATGGTGGCTCCGACACCGTCTTTCCCCTTTACGTCATGAATCGCGTGAATGCGTTTTGTATAAAAGAGGATTCTTTCTGTCAGCGTTGTCTTACCCGAGTCAATGTGAGCGCTGATGCCTATGTTTCTTAATTTTCTGTCGTCCATTCCTGCTTTCCCTGTGTATGATAATAGATTATGAAGCCGTCTCCAGTAAATAACCCCCCTGGCTGCGGTTCGCCGTATGGGGGGTCAGTCATTATCTTCTGATGTAGATGTAGAAGGCCGTCGGATATAGTATATTAAATAACACCTGTCAAGGATTATTTTGAGTTTGTTGACGAGACATATGCTGTGCCTAACTCCGCAGTTTACCACGGGGTAATTCGTTCTTATTATTCCCCGTCCTTGCTGTTCCCTGCATGTGGGAAAAGATCAAGGAAGGATTTAAAAGGTTTCAATTCGGTCATGGATCCTTGTGCCAGATTTGAAAAATCCATATCCATATCAAGCCACTTTTTGAATTGATCATCAGCAAACGTTTTGTAAGAAAGATAGTTTTGAATGGTTTGCTGGAGATGTTTTTCGAAGAATTCGCTGAGTACGTTTTCTCCATATTGTATGAACAGGAACAGTAAAGGTACGGGTAAGAAATTTTTGTTATTTTTTGCCTCTTCCAGGATAATCTGTGTAAAAATAAAAGCGGTGACATCTTCTTTAGTTTTGGCATCAATAATTTCCACCTGTTGACCCTGCTTAATTATGTTGCTTATATCATCGAGAGTTATATAGGCGCTTTTCTCTGTGTCATACAACCGTCTGTTAGCATATTTTTTTATCAATATTTTGTCAGCCATTTTGTTTTTTCACTCCTGAGATTATGATATCCTCTTTATAACACAATGCAACAAAAAATCAATTTATTATTTTTTTCTTTGTGTTTAAAAAGTCATAAATAGATTAATAAACTTATATTTCAAATTGTTATCAGATAAAATGCCCTCCTCAGGGCATAAAATAAATTGTTGCATTGCAACATTTTTTCTTGACAAATTAAATTTATGTATTAAAATACGCGCATTCAAGATCCAGTGTCAAAAAAATAAGAAGAAGGAGATATGAACAACATGGATTTAAAAAAGATGACAAAGCAGATGATCGATTTTCAGAAGGCCACTTTTGACAACACCTTTAACGCAATGACCATGCTCCAGGAGCAGGCGGAAAGAATGGCCAACATGTTCCTGAATCAGACCCAGGAAATCCCTGAGGAGGGAAGGAAAGCCATTAATGAGTGGGTCAAGGCCTACAAAAAGGGGAATGAGGATTTCAGAAAGTCAACAGATGACAGTTTTAAAAAGGTGGAAGACTTTTTTGCTGATGCCGGGAAGACTAAAGCCAAATAAACGTTTTACAAACGACGAAATTACAAAAATCATATTACAGGAGAAACATAAAATGGAACAACAAAAGATATTTAAGCAAATGATCGATTTTCAGAAGACTACCTTTGACAACACATTTAATGCCATGACCATGCTCCAGGAGCAAACGGGAAAGATGGTAAAAACCTATTTGGACCAGGCCACCTGGCTCCCCGAAGAGGGGCAAAAGGCCATCAGCGAGTGGGTTAACACATACAAAAAAGGCAGTGATGATTACAAAAAGGCAATAGATGATCACTTTAAAAAAGTAGAAGACTTCTTTGCTAAGATAGGATAGGACTAAACTGATAAACTTCTAAATCCTTGAGGAGTTTGCATAATATCCATTATGACATTACGAGAGGAAAGAGGCAATCTCCATGTTTTTATAAATATGTGAGATTGTCTCGTTGCTTCACTTCACTTCTCGCGATGACCGGCAATGCAGCTATGGAAACCCTCTCCCGTTGAAAGGCATGGACATGAAAGATTGGCTTGATATGACTTCTGATTTCTATAGTTATATGTTTCAGTTTCCCGAAAAATCACTGGAAATGAACATGAAAATGGTTGAGGCAACAGGTGATCTTATTAAGGCCAAGCGGGCTTACTGGATCGGCCTTAATAAGTATATTGACGATTTTATGATTCCCTACCAGGTTGCTGCGAAATATATTACCCGTGTTGAGCAGAACAAATTTTCGCACACCCCGTTCCTGGATAACCTTCAATCCTATGCTGATCTCTTTGAGCTTAATCTCGGCATTGCCAACAAGGAACTTGCCAGCAGGATAAATTCGATAAACAATTATCATATCCCCGAACTGAACAGATGCTTCATAGCGTGGGTAAATACCATCTTTAACTTGGAGGGAGAGGATATTTTCGAGTTTATGGGTAGCCATGCGAAAACTCTGGAGTTGGTTGCCTATCAATATCGTCAATCTATCCAAGATATTGAATCTGAATTCGGATTTCACTTTGAGAAATCCGGTTATATTAAAGCAGCCGAGACAGATCGGTTTGATCTTTACCAGGTTTTTCCCAATGATAAAAAAGTCAAGGTCAGAAAAAATGGCAAACCAGTTATAATTATTCCGCCTTATGTTCTGGGTTCGAATGTCCTCGCTTTTTTGCCCGGGGAAAACAAAAGTTACGTGCATAGTTTCGCGAACCAGGGAATCCCCACCTACATCAGGATATTAAAGGACATTCAAACAAATCCTGCTGTCCAGGTAATGACCGGGGAGGATGATGCCCTTGATACCCGTCTTTTCTGTGAGCAGATAAAGGCAAAACATGGAAAACCGGTAACTCTGAATGGTTACTGTCAGGGAGGGTTTTCTGCTGTGTGCGATCTTTTGTCCGGTGAACTTGACGGTCTGGTGGACGCCCTGATTACATGCGTGTCCCCAATTGACGGCACCAGGAGTAAGGGACTGGGACAGTTCCTGAGAGAGCTGCCGCAGCGATTCAACGATCTGGCTTACGGAACAAAGACTCTGCCCAATGGCAGTCAGGTTGCCGATGGCGACCTGATGAGCTGGATTTACAAAATTAAAAGTATAGACGATGAGGCCCCGATTGTTGCCTTTTATCGGGACTTGATGATGTTGCAAAATATACCTGACGTTGATCATCAGGAGCAGAAATCTGCCGGACAGCCACCGCACCGCAGGCGGGGCAAGAAAGAGCTGAATATCAGCAAGACCGTACTAGCCATTAACTACTGGTTGACCTATGAGCGTAATGATCTCCCTATGGCCATAACAAAAATGAGTTTTGATTCGTATAATATCCCTATAACAAAGGATGGAACCCTCCCTGTAAAACTTTTCGACCGGGAACTCAATTTTAAGCGCCTGAAAGAGAAGGGGATTAAATGGCTTATCTGTTACGGTGAAAAGGATGATCTGGTGGAAAAAGCAACAGCACTTGCCCCATTAGACTATGTAGATGCTGAAGTCACGATGTTTCCGAAAGGTCATGTGGCAATGGCTACCTCCTGGTCACGTCCGACATCCAAGTACGCATTGCATAAACGTTTTGAAAATAATCAGCGGGGTCCTGTCCGCTATCAGTTGGATCTGGAAAAGAAAAATGAGGAGGATACTTAGTTTTAAGTTTTAAGTACTTGATTCTAATAGGGTATAGATAAAAAAATTACACAATAATTGTTGAAGAATTATAAAAGGAGAAGAAATATTATGGATAGACAATTTTTGCAATTCTGGGGGGATTTTTTCACCAATTCCGCAAAAGGGCAAAAGCAAATGGAAGATATGACCAAATGGATGCAGCAGGGATTCAAAGGTTTTGATGATCTGACAGCTCTGTTCCAAAAGACTTATGGTCTGGATCACTTATCCGAGTCTGGCGACAACTATCTCAAGATGTGGGAAAAAGCGGTGAAAGATTTTGAGAAATCATTCAAAGACTATCTTTCGTTTTTGGGAGTCGTACCCAAACAGGAACATCTATCTCTCGTCGAAAGATATGAGGATCTAAAGGAAAAGGTTGTTTCTCAGGAGGAAACCATCAAACATCTCAGGATGCTCTTGGACAAAAAAGTAATGGATCAGGGAACAGTCCCTGACGGATATCAGGACCTCATAAAAAAACAGACATCTGAATTTCAGGAACTAACGGAGAGCGTCGGACAATTCTTCAAAAAAGAGGCTCCCAAAGCAAAAGATACCCAAAAACCTAAAAAACCCGCCAAACGTTCTACAAAGAAATAAAAATAATATCCTCTGAAGGTTGATGCACTCGTAAAAAGTCAAATTTATTTCTTCGGCGCTCTGGGGGGGCTGGCTGTAGCCTCCCCATCCAGTACAATTGTTCCCTCTTGGTTGGAACAGGTGGTTTTCAATCGAATCCTGTTTTTTTCTGCAATAACTTCCACCACCTCTGCACGGGCAGTAATGGTATCACCAATATGGACCGGTGCAAGGAACTTGAGTTCCTGCTTGATGTAAATAGTCCCGGGTCCGGGGAGTTCGGTTCCAAGTATTGCCGATATAAAACCCGCAGGCAGCATTCCATGGACAATCCTTGTCTTAAAAAAGGTCTTCTCGGCATAGACCTCGTTTATATGAGCCGGATTAAAGTCACCCGATATGCCTGCATAGAGATAAACATCTGTCTCAGATATGGTTTTAGATAATTCAGCAGTATCGCCAACTTTTATTTGATCGATCGTTTTTCCAATCATAATCATTTCTCTCCTTCTCCCTAAAACCAGGATTTATGAACCCATAAATCTTCTTTCATACTATCCATATCATCCTGAAGCATAAGATACATGGATGCATTCTGGATAGCCATACCTCCCATACCTGCCAGGGCAGAGACTAACATAATCTCATCCTCCGTGAATTCTCGCGGTACTCCGGAATAAAACCTTAATACTCCGATTATCTCCTCTTTGATCTTTATTGGAACACAAAGAATGGACTCAATCCCCTCTTCTTTCTTTTCATTTTTATACTGAACCCCTTTATCCGTGGCAGCGTTTTTGACTACCGCAG
>JAUXBI010000143.1 GCA_030619435.1 Syntrophaceae bacterium | reverse complement strand
GATTAAGGAGCGCAGACGACGAATCCACCTTTTGTCAAAGCAGGGCTTCTTTCACAAATTCAACCGTCAACTGTGAACCGTCAACTGTCTTTAATCAATTCAGGCAGTCCTTTATCATCTCCGCGTATCTTCGCGCGGCCCCTGTGCTGGAAGCGACCATCTCGCGTCCCGCGTCTCCTTTCCTGTGAAGGGCTTCGGGATCTTCCATCAGTTTCAACATTGCACCCAACAACTCATTGCCGTCCCCGATAGTAATGCCGCCCCCTGTCATCTCCAGCTTTTCTCGCTCATCCATGAAATCTTCCATTGAGGGACCATAGAGAACCACCTTTCCCCACGCCGCAGGCTCGAGAATATTTTGTCCCCCTCTGGGAACCAGGCTCCCGCCGCAGAAAACCATAGTGGCAAGGCTGTAGGCCTTAAAAAGCTCTCCTATAACATCAATAATAATAATCCTCCGACCGGCACGCCTCTGGCCTTTGTTTATCTCTGTCATTGTAATGCAGTCGTCAAAACCTTCATCGTTCGCAAGAGAAAGTACAGCGTTGCTCCTTTCGGGATGCCTCGGAACAATAATCATAAGCATATCAGGATATCTTTCAAGCAGACCCCGATAGACTTTAAGTACCACATCGTCCTCGCCCTCATGCGTGCTGCCCGCCACAAAGACTTTTGCTCCGGGGGATATATCCAGCTTCATCGCCATCTCATCCCTCAGGAAATCGTCCGCTCCCGCGGCAAGGCTGTCATACTTCGCGTTTCCCATAATATGGATTTTCGACGGTTCCACTCCAAGCGCCTCCAGCCTAGAGGCGTCAATCGCGGATATGGCCCCTATCATGCCAATCATATTCATAATCCCCTTCCAGAAAAATCTCGTCTTTCTGTACCGCCTGAAGGAACGGGGAGAAATCCGGCCATTGACCATCGCTATTTTAATTCCCCTCTCACTGCAGATGCGTATGAAGTTGGGCCATATTTCCGTCTCTACCGGAACAAATATATCCGGGTTCACCCCGTCTATGACCTTTTTGACAACAGGTGGAATGTCGAGGGGGTAATAGATATATGATGTGGCGTTCGTAACCAGGCGGCGGGCCATTTCCTGACCAGTCTCCGTGCTTGTGGAGAGGACAATGCATGCCTCCGGATATATCTCTCTCAGCGACGAGACTATGGGAGCGGCAGCGGTAACTTCCCCCACTGACACCGCATGCACCCATATGCGGGGCGAGCCTTTCATCTCTTCAAAGACCCTCTGCGGAATGAACCCGAACTTGGGGCCAATGCTCTTTCTATATTTCCCCGCAAATACGATTTTCATCAGCAAAAATGGTATAAGGAAAAAGGCTGCGATAAACAGCAATACATTATAAAGTAAGCAGGTCATAGTCGGTGGAACATAATGGTCTTTTTGTCTTCTGTCAAGCTTTCACAAAACGGATTGACAGGTACAACAAAAAATAATAGAATTCACCATGTTTATACGCACGTGAAATCAACAGAAAGGAAAAACCAGTTATGACACGAACAGACAGAGCTTACATGCTGGCGGCCCTCCTTCTTATTCTTATTATATTTGCGGGATGCGCGAGGTATGAGAGGAAGGTTGTCCCCTTCAAGATGCCTAAGGCCTACATGAACGCGACAGAGGTGGCGGGCGCCACTATAGCGGCCAAGGCATACACCCGGGAAGAAGCGCAGGCCGCTTTCGGATTTGATATGGTAGGTTCGGGTGTGCTTCCCGTCCAGGTGATCTTCGACAACAGGGGGATGCATCCCCTGAAAATCGTCGCGGGCAGGACTTATCTGGTGGACATCCAGAATAATCTGTGGCCGATTCTTGATCAGGAATTAGCTTATGACCGAATATCAAAAGAGTCGGAATTCGGAGAGATTCTCCCTGAAGGGGCGAAATCCGGCCTGCTGGCAGGCGTGGCGGGCGCCGTTATCGGCGCGGCAATAGGCATAGTTACCGGTACCAGCATCGGCGAGGCGGCGGGCAAGGGAGCAGCCATCGGAGCGGCCGCGGGGCTTGCGATAGGCGGATCCAAGGGACTATCCGATAAAAAGGCTCCTCATCAGATAGGTAAGGATCTGCATAACAGATCTCTTGAAAACAGGCCTGTGCCTCCGGATGACATATCCCATGGGTTCATATTCTTTCCGGGGGAAGCGAAAGAGCAGGCAAAGGAACTCCGACTGACTATCAGGGAAGTTGACACAGGTGTGGCACATTCCCTCATCATGAGATTCTGATATGAAGAAGATCGCACCATCCATACTATCCGCTGATTTCAACAGACTCGGTGAGGAAATCCTCGCAGTCGAAGACGCCGGGGTGGATCTGATTCACGTGGATGTTATGGACGGACATTTTGTCCCTAATATAACCATAGGCCCTCCTGTCGTGGCATCCATAAAGAAAACAGCTCGCGTCCCCCTCGATGTCCACCTGATGATAGATGATCCCGACAAATATATTCAAAGCTTCGCGGACGCGGGTAGTGACATCATCACCGTGCATGCCGAAGCGACTGTTCACCTTCACCGGACAGTCCATTTGATCAGAAAGCTTGGAGCAAAAGCGGGCGTTGCGCTCAACCCCGCGACCCCGCTTGCCGGCATTGAACAGGTCATCGGCGACATTGATCTGTTGCTTATCATGACTGTGAATCCCGGATTCGGAGGACAGAAATTCATAGAAAGCATGTTGCCCAAGATAAGGGCGGCAAGGGATATGATTGACGGCGCCTCGCCCGATGTTCTTCTCGAAGTGGACGGAGGAATCACCCTTCAGAACATAGGTGACGTGGAAGAGGCCGGCGTCGATATCTTCGTCGCGGGCTCCAGCATATTCCTCAGCGGGGATTACGGACAGACGATAAAAAAGATGAGGGCGATCCTGGGCAATTGATCGCAACCCGAAACTCGTAACTTGCAACTCAAATTATGCACATCATCATAGACGGATATAATCTCA
Organism: Syntrophaceae bacterium; assembly: GCA_030619435.1. Lineage (GTDB taxonomy): Bacteria > Desulfobacterota > Syntrophia > Syntrophales > UBA2210 > UBA2210. Next base: position 1,730 of record JAUXBI010000143.1, on the reverse strand, counting down.
TCAGACAATCAGATTCTCTGAAACGTCTCGAAAGGTTCAGCCTGGAGGAGGGCCGTGTCGGGTTGATAAAGAGGGTCGCCGGATACAAAAAGCTGAAGACTCACAAGATAACCGTGGTTTTCGACGGGTGGATGAATGGGTCTGCCAGAGAAGAACGACTCAGGGAGGATGGTGTCTATATTGTATATTCCAGGAGGGGTGAAACAGCGGATGAAGTCATAAAAAGGATGGCAATGGCGGGAAGGGGTGGAGAGATCATCGTTGTTACATCCGACAGAGACGTGGCAGACTCGGCCGTGAAGGCAGGCGGTGTGGCGATATCCTCACCTGAATTCGAGGCAAGAATGAAGGAAGAGGAAATGATGGCGATGATCTACGGCGGTGAGCCCTGTAAAGATGATGATTACGATATCCCGGAATCCGGAACCAGAAAGAAGGGCACTGCAAGGAAAAAATCCAAAAGAGAGCGACAGTCACAGAGAAGATTGAGTAAGTTGTGAGGGTAACAACTCAGGTTGTTTAGACTGTAGGCTAAAGGCTTTTAGTAAGTTAGAAAATAATTTTGTTAACGCACTTATCCCGTTTATCGGGGTTAGAGAAAAGACTCATGAAACTCAATAATACCATAGCCATTCAAGTATACTCCTCCAAAATATGGCTTTCCCCGTTTGGAGGGAATTAGATTGGTATCCTTCAGCCTAAACCCCTAAGCCACGTCGGGCCCCATCACTGCCGGCACATACCTGCAAGCAGGCGTTTCAGTGCAAGCTGAGGGTCTATTCCGGAGGACTTCATAGCAAGATCCAGATCAGCAAGGCGTTGCATATAACCAATAAGTTCCTCCCGTGAAAATCTGCCAGCATTTTTAAGGGTCTTATAGATCACATAGGGATGCTGTGTCGCAAGCCATTTACCCTTCCGGCCATATTTGTCCGCCAGATTTTTCACTGAGGGATAGATCACGGCCTGAAAATTCCCGTAATCCATACTGGGGCGGAAGGCGGGGATTTCCCCCGACTCAAGGATTATATTCCCCTGAAGCAGAAGCCTTACTTCTCTGGCTATCATCGTGAGTATAAGGATGTGATTGACTCCTTGATCAAAAAGCTGCCGGAGGGTCTGAAGCGCCTTGCCGGCATTTTTTTCCACAATGGCTGAGGTAAGATCGAAGACTGAATCCTCCGCGGTTTTTTCTACAACCGCATCTATGTCATTTCTGTCAATAGTCTCTCTGTCCCCCACATGGACAATCAACTTTTCAATCTCTTTCAGAGAATCTCTGAGCTTGAATCCCGTCTTCTCCCCCAACGTGAGCAAGGCGTCCGGAACAAGTCTTTTCCCTCTCTTCGCAAGAGCTTCTCTTATCCTATCTTTAAAGAGACCTTTCTGCTCTGATTCATTTCTGGCCTTGGAGAAGGAAAGATCAATTCCCACATCTTTCATGGCCTTGAAAAGTCTCTTTCTTTTGTCAACCGCGCCGGCGGTCATAATCAGACAGTTGCCATCCGGAATGCCGCTCTTCAGCACTTCCTCCAGCTTGTCTGTATCTTTCAGCTTTCCTTCCCCTGTGATATTCAGTTTGTCACACAGGTCTATCACTTTTGGAAGCCATTTATCCCTGTCCGCCTCTGCCGTGCCACCGATCGCACTTCTCCAGTCGTCATCGGATATTTTCTTCCATTGCTCATCCTTTAACTCCTCAAGGGACCAACCCGCCATTTCCATAAGGG
>JAUXBI010000158.1 GCA_030619435.1 Syntrophaceae bacterium | reverse complement strand
CATCTTCGAATATCTTCTTTGCCTTTTCGATGGATAATTTCCCATTATCAGGCGATTCGGATTTTTCCTTTGCATTTTTCTCCATGTCGAGAAATGCCTTTGACATGGCTGTCTCAATCTTCGCGGGCATGTCACTGTCATAATCGTATACAGGCCTTGTGTTTTCGACAGCTTCCACCCTTTTCTGCTCCGTGGCCGCTCTGTCTACCACGAGGAAGTCGCGATCTGCCTGTATATCCTTTGTAATAATCGATCCGACTTTGTATTCGGGAGGAGCCATTTGAAGGATTTGTGGATAAAGCATGATGGCCAGAATCAGGCCCATGGAAAATGCTATGGCGCATTTCCAGGAAAGACTTTCGTTGATAAGTCTGTGAACGGACTCGATTGTCGCGTTCCCGTTATTCTTTCCATTTTTTTTGGGGGTTTTTATAGCCATGGATTTGTCTTTATTTTTTACCGATCATTCAACGTCCGCAGTCAGTTTTTTTCTGTCAAGATGGTTGTATGCCCGTATAATATCCTGAACGAGACGGTGTCTTACCACATCTATCTCTGAAAAGTAAACAAAGCGGATGCCCTCCACCCCTTTCAGAAGACCCTCCGCCTCTACCAGACCGGAAACTTTACCAGGTGGAAGATCCGTTTGAGTTACGTCACCGGTTATGACTGTTTTTGAACCAAAACCGAGCCTCGTGAGAAACATCTTCATCTGTTCCGAAGAGGTATTCTGGGCCTCATCCAGGATTACGAAAGAATCATTCAATGTCCTCCCTCTCATAAACGCGAGGGGAGCAACTTCGATTATTCCCTTGCTTATCAGCGCGGACGCTCTTTCGAAATCCATCATATCGTAGAGAGCATCATACACAGGTCTCAAGTATGGATTGACCTTTTCAGACAGGTCGCCCGGGAGAAATCCAAGCCGTTCTCCGGCCTCTACAGCGGGTCTCGCAAGTATTATCCTGTTCACCCTTTTTTCGAGCAGAGCCCCTATAGCCATGGCCATGGCCAGATAGGTTTTGCCTGTTCCTGCAGGGCCTATACCGAAAACCATATCGTATGTTCTGATAGAATCTATATAAGACTTCTGTGCTATGCTTTTGGGGGTGATTACCTTTTTTTTCGACGATATAAAGACAGTGTCAAGAAAAATCGATTCAAGGCTGGCAGAGCTGTTTTTTGAAAGTATCCTGTGCGCATAATCTATATCGGCGGGATAGACGGGGTAGCCTTTTTCAATGATACCATATAACTGGGACAAAAGATTTTTGACGAGATCGCAGTCATCCGTGTCTCCCGATATAGAGACAGTGCACCCCCTGGCGTTAAGTTTCACCCCTCTCAGTTTCTCAATAACCTTGCGATTTCCGTCATATTCTCCCAGCAGTATCTTTAGCTTGTTGTTATCCGGGAAACTTATCTTTTTGACGGAACTGCCTTGATGGGTTTTTGCTTTCAAATAATGTACGACCTGCCTGCGTGATTTTTTATTCTACCATACCTTCAATATATATCCAACAGGTATTGTTTACTTGCTATTATGATTTTTTCATGGAAAAATAAATAACAGTATTCGAATTTAAGAGAGGAGGATTGTAATGATGGAGAAAGTCAATTATCTGAGTCCGGAATGGAGAGACGAAATAGAAAAACGTCTCAAAGAAGAAATATCTCCCGAAAAAATGAAGTTTCTTACCACTTCCGTGGTCTACATTTACAAAAATTGCCCTGATGGTAACAACCGATTCCTCTACTTCAAAATTGACGACGGAAGCTTCTCTTTGATTCAAGTTGATACGGGGGACCCGCCGGAGGCGGAATTCAATGTCACCGGTGATTATGAAGTATTTTCAAAGATAACCCAGGGAATTATGAAATCGCAGAGGGCGCTTATGGGAGGAAAGCTCAAGCTGAGAGGGAACATGGTCAAGGCCCTGAAGCTCGCCTCACTGGCCGACCGCATGAACAAGGTCTTTGCCCAGGTACCTGCCAACTACTAAGATGGAGGAGATCTTATGGTTACATCAATAAAAAATCAAAATGACCCCTATTTCATTGATTTTCCGGGCAGACTCACACAGATCCAGAAGGCCATGGCTGAAGAGAATATCGATGTCTATCTGGGTTCAAGGCTTCGCACGCTTTCATGGGTTACCGATGCTTTCTGTCCCTGGAGAAGCTATATTGTAATTCCGAGCGAAGGTCTTCCCACTGCCTTTACTTTCGTGATTGACGCAGCGCGTGTTGCCGATGATTCGTGGCTTGACGAAGACCATGTTCTCGGGTTTGCCCCAATGGGGGGTCAAGACCAGATAGACCAGATAGCGGATTTCATCAAGAGACTCTTGAAAAACGGCAGGGGCAGAGTTGGCATAGAAAGCGGCATGTCAAATTACCTTCCCGAGGGATTCCTCACGCACTACGAATATGAACAATATAAAGCAGCCCTTTCCGACTCTGAGCTGGTAAATGCCCATACCATTATCGATAAGCTTGCGCTTATCAAGGACAAGGGCACCATAAACCGTTTCAGAGAGGCATCGCGAATTGTCGACGTAGGCCACCAGGCCGTCTACGATGCCATCATAGATGGAGGCTACAAGGGAATGACCGAAACGGAAATTGCCGGAATTGCGGCACTCGCCATGCGAAGAGCGGGAAGCGAATGGGAATGGTCATTCACCGGCGGCAATGAAATTGCCTGTGGTTACCGAACAGGTCTGGCAGGGGGAGCCTGCACCCCGGCTTCGAGAAAGGAAATAAAGGCGGGGGAACCCCTCATGGTTGACATACATTCCATGTTCAAACTCGGCTTGGGAGATCACTCACACAACTATCTCATTTCTCCCGCGACGGACAGTCAATGGTGGCACGCCAATAATTTCCTGGACATTGTTTCCCTAACATTAAAGGCCTATAAGGCCGGAACATCCCCGGCTCTTCTTGCAGAGGAAATGATGGATTTTGCCGAAGAGCGGGAGTTCGCCGACTATATGGTCCCCGGCTTCGAACATGGCATAGGAATGATGGGTGACGAGTGGCGTATCGGGTTGAATGATGGCCCTTTCCCCTACTGGACAAACCCAGATCACATCTATCAGGAAAACGAAGTACTCATCTGTGCGATGCAGTATGCCTGTCCCGATGACAATATCGGTTTCCGTTATGAGAACCCCATAGTCATCAAGAAGGACTGCTGCGAGGAGCTTTCAAAGTATCCTCTCGGTATCGAGGAGATCAAATAGGAGTATACGAGACATGGAGGACTAATCCGGGTATGCCAGGTATAATTTTAGCGATAGATCAGGGTACAACCGGTACCACGGTGGTGCTGTTCGATTCTCAATTTAAGGTTGTTTCCAGGGGCTATCGGGAATTTCGCCAGATTTATCCCACACCGGGTTGTGTTGAACATAATCCGGATGACATCTGGGAATCAGTCCTTGCATCTCTTGATGCTGCTCTTAAGAAGAGCTGTTCGAATCCTTCGGACATCAAGGCAATCGGCATTACTAATCAAAGAGAAACAACCGTGGTCTGGAACCGGGAGACAGGGAGACCATCTTATAACGCTATCGTCTGGCAGTGCCGCCGTACGTCTGATATCTGTGAGGATCTAAAGGATAAAGGCAATGAAGACCTGTTTCGGAAAAAGACGGGGCTTCTTCTTGATCCCTATTTCAGCGGCACAAAACTGACCTGGTATTTCAGGAATGTACCGGACCTCCTGGAAGAAGCATCCAAGGGGAAAGTGGCGGCGGGAACAATAGATACTTTTCTTGTCTGGAAGTTATCGGGTGGAAAAAATCATGTAACGGATGTTACAAATGCCTCGCGAACGCTCTTGATGGACATAGAAAGCCTTTCTTGGGATGAAGATCTCTGCAGCATCCTTGAAGTCCCCATGAGCGTATTGCCCGAAATAAAAGGATCTACCGAAATCTTCGGTCATACCACCAATGTACCGGGCATCCCCGACGGCATTCCTATATGCGGCATTGCCGGCGATCAGCAGGCCGCCCTCTTTGGTCAGGCCTGTTTTCAGTCTGGAGAAGCCAAGTGTACCTATGGCACGGGATCGTTTCTTCTCATGAACACGGGCAATGAACCCGTTTTCAGCAATAATAAACTTCTTACCACAGTGGCATGGAAGCTAAAGGACGAAACCACCTACGCTCTCGAAGGCTCGGCATTCATAGCCGGCGCGGCCGTTCAATGGCTCCGTGACGGTTTGAATATTATAAAAAATGCTGCCGATATCGAAGAACTGGCGAGACAGGTTCCCGACACGGGCGGTGTCACCATGGTTCCCGCCTTTGTAGGCCTCGGAGCCCCCCACTGGAGGTCAGATGCCAGAGGAT
>JAUXBI010000162.1 GCA_030619435.1 Syntrophaceae bacterium | reverse complement strand
TTTGGGGTACCTTAGATAAATTTCTATTAAATATTGACAATATGAACAGATAGCTGTAGGTCTAATCTTACAGACGGCGGGATTTACAGACTTACTAACCTTTCATTATTTTTAAAGAGGCAGTCCCCCCTGATGCATTCAACAAGGGCAAACAAACTTCAAATACTCATCGGCCTCGCCACACTCCTTATCGGGCTCTTTGTCTATCTCATTGACCGGCCTTCCGATACTGCTTATTTCCTCGCCGGATGGGCGAAGGATATAAGCCTTCACGGCAAGATTCCGAACATGTTCGGTCATATCGGCAGCAGTCTTCCCGCATTTGCTCACGTCTTCTCCTTTATCCTCATCACAGCAGGCATCCTCGGCTCCAGTAAAAGAGGATGCCTTTTTATTTGTATATTCTGGCTTTTAATTGATGGTGCCTTCGAGATAGGGCAAAAATACAGCTCAATACCATTGAAAATGATTCCCGACTGGTTCGATGGAATTCCCTTTCTCGAGAATACAGCGAACTTCTTCCGTCTCGGAACCTTCGATTATCTCGACCTCGTCGCTTTTTTGCTCGGCACCGTCTTTGCGTATATTATACTAACCATTACAATGGAAAGGAGGAACAGTTTATGAAAAAGAGGGAGAAGCCATTTTTTAAATTCGCAACCGCTATCGGTCTGGCCTGCGTTATTGTTTTGGGATTCATTACAATAATAGGAACAGGCGGAGGCAACGACTATCGCCAATCCACGGTTGAAACTATCCGGGACAGCAACGGCGTATGGTTCATCACCGGTTCCGACGAAGACAGCCTCTATGACGTCTTTGACGCGATGGGCTACGCCGTAGCTACCGACCGTCTCTGGCAGGCGGAAACATTCAGACGAGCCGCCAGAGGAAGACTGGCGGAGATATTCGGCCCTGATCAATTAGAACAGGATATTCTGGTACGCATTACCGGCTATTCTGACCAGGAACTGGAGGACGGTTTTGATGCCCTGGATGAAGAGGTGCAGGATGTGATCGAAGGTTATGTGGCGGGCTTCAACAGGCGCATAGCCGAAATTCGCGATGATCCTTCCATGCTTCCATTCGAATTTGCCGCCCTTGGATTTATGCCTGAGGACTGGACGTACAAGGACGTCCTGGCCTGGGCGGCGCTGATGATGAGAAACTTCGATGTCGAGGCGCAGAAGATGGGACAAATAGACAACGCGGCATTGTACCAGGGGCTCATGACCCTTTATCCAACGACGGGAGCGGGTATGTTCGAAGACCTCCGCTGGATAAATGATCCCGACGCGCTGACCTATATCCCCGGAGACATCGCACCTTTCGAATCGAAGGAAGCGGCACTATCCACGCTTATGGAAAATCCTCCGTCTTTCCCCGACGTCAGCGGTCTTGCTAAAAGCATGGCAGAGATGCGCTCAAGGATCGACGAAAACCTGAAGAAGATAAACGCATACGTTAAGATGGGAAGTTATGCCTGGACCGTAGCGGGGAGCAAAACCGCGGATGGCAATCCTATTATCTACTCGGGCCCGCAGATGGGATTCACTGTTCCCTCCGTTGTCGGTGAGGGATCCATAAGGGCCGGCGGCTTGAATGTCTCAGGTATGATAATCACAGGAATTCCCGCGATTGTTATCGGACGCACTCCGCACCACGCGTGGTCCATGCAGGTCGGGCATGCCCATACAGTGGATTACTATTTTGAAGATCCTTCAGACGTGATACTTAACAGGATGGAGACCATCCACGTGGCAGGCGGAGAGGACGTAATTCTGCCCGTCTGGCGTACCGCCCACGGACCGGTGGTTAATCCTATCCCCTACGATCCGGGCACCTATGTGCCTGACCCCTCAAACCCTATAACCTCATGGAAATATTCCCACTGGGGTTATGAGTTCGAGTCTATGAAGGCATATCTTGACATTGCCCGGGCGACCAGCATGGATGAGTTCGGAGAAGCCATAGAACTTGTGCCGCTATCTCAGCATTTTTGTTACGCAGATAAAGATGGAAACATAACGTACTGGATGTCGGGAAGGGACCCCGTCCGTCCTTCCGGTGAATGGCGGTTTCCGCAGGGCGCCGTCGCGCCGCCCCTTGAGTGGGATTCAGCCGTCCTTATCCCCCGTTCTACCGATCGCAATAACGGCCAGGGTTACTACTGCGGCTGGAACAACAAGACGAACGCGGGCTACGCCAATTCGTACAATAACCTCTCATACTTCTTCGGCCCGTTCAACAGGGCACATGTGGTTGATGACTACCTCTCCGAAAACGATAACCTGACCTTTGATGATCTGAGGAATCTCGCACTCAACATCGCCACCACGGACTCCTTCGGAGGCGGGGGAAATCCTTGGAAGTCTGTCTCTGATTATTTCACCGCTGCGGTAAACAATGCCCCGGATGCCCCCAACGCTGATCGTTCAGCTGCCCTCGCCCTTCTCGCGGCGTGGGATGGACATTTCGTAGATGGCGGCAATACAGAGTGGGCCGCGGGGATGAATCGCGCCGACGCATGGGTTCTCATGGATGCGTGGATCGATGAGGTACTGAAACTCACCTTTGATGAGTTGGACAGCCCTTTTCTTGAAGAACAAAAAGAGGTGCGCCTATTCAACGTTCTCCTCCACGGCCTTATGCCGGGGGGAATCGAAAACAACTATGACTGGTGCATGCCCTACGGTTCCTATGACGTGATTATAGTCGCGGCCCTCGATAATGTCCTTGCTGATCTGGGCACGAGACCATGGGGCGAAGATGCAAGGGGAACTATCACATTTAATCACGATATGTTGGGACAAGTATGGGAGATCCCCTTCTCGTCACGTTCCACCTACGCGCACTGCGTCGAGTTCGGAGTGGCGGGTCCCGTCGGAATCGAAAGTATGTTCCCCTTGGGAGAATCGGGGACCATACTGATGGGTGAAGGCGGTGCTCCCATTTTCGATGATAATTTCTTCACCATGACGCCTGTCTATGATGACTTTTCGCACCGGGAGTTTCCTCTCTTTACGCCGTAACTTTGCTGAACCGGAGAGAAGCTCATAAAGAAAGGGCGGGATAATTATCCCGCCCTTTCTGCATCTTCAATTTGACTTCTCAGCTGATAGACATGAAAGAGACTTTCACCACAACTTATTGATTTTACTGGTCGGGGCGGCAGGATTTGAACCTGCGACATCCTGCTCCCAAAGCAGGCGCGCTGCCAGGCTGCGCTACGCCCCGAATGGCGGAAAAAGTTGATGCTTTTTAGATTATCTGACTTGTTCCTGCAAGCTTTTTTTGAGTTTGGCAAAGGCCACGGCCCTGTGACTGATCCTGTTTTTTGTCTCAGGATCAAGCTGGGCAACTGTTTTGCGGTATTCCGGCACGATAAAGACCGGATCATAGCCGAAACCTTTGTTGCCGGCCGGTTCTGTGGCTATACTCCCCTCGAGTTTGCCTTCAAATGTTTCGAATGTTCCGTCTGTCCGATATAAAACCAGCGCGCATCTGAAGGCTGCCCTCCTTTTTTCTGTAGGAACACCGTCCAGTTCTTCGAGGAGCTTGCAAATATTTCTTTCATCCGTCGCTCCTGCTCCCGCATACCTGGCTGAATGAATACCGGGTGCTCCTTCCAGATAGTCCACTTCCAGTCCCGAATCGTCGGCTATAATTGTTCCACCGGTATATTCGGAGATAACGCGGGCTTTCTTCAACGCGTTTTCAAGAAAAGTGTTGCCGTCTTCTATGATGTTCGGAACATCGGGATAGTCATGCAGCGATAAAAGATTGACATTCATCCCCTCAAGCAATGCATTAAGTTCTCTTATTTTCCCCCTGTTTTTTGAGGCAAAAACAATCTTATGATTTTCAGGTTCAGTCACTGATGAAGCCTCGAATGCCGTCATATTTCTCCGAGGATATCTTTTTGCTTTTTTGTAAGTTCGGAGATTCCCACGGTCGCGACATCGATCATCCTGTCCAGCATATCACGACTGAAGGGCTCTGCCTCAGCGGTTCCCTGGACTTCAACAATTCCCCCGCTTCCGGTCATGACAAAATTCATATCAACATCGGCGCCTGAATCTTCTACGTAATCGAGATCAAGAAGAACTTCGCCGTTAACAATTCCGACGCTGATCGCGGATATAAAGTCCGATACAGGAAACTTTTCTATTTTGCCCTCTTCTCTCAATCTGCGCAGGGCATCCACCAGAGCTATGAATCCACCGGTTATGGAAGCTGTCCTTGTGCCTCCATCAGCCTGCATC
>JAUXBI010000074.1 GCA_030619435.1 Syntrophaceae bacterium | reverse complement strand
TCTACATAGCGGTTCAGATCCCTGCTGTACGCCTCCAGGGTATTGAGAGAAACGCCCTTTTCAACCGCGAGAAAATTAAGATATACATCAACGTGATGATACATTTATCCCATCCTGTTAACACCGGCAAAAGTCTAGAAGATACCGGGCAGGATTGCAAGCATCATCTTCGCGAAACTGCCGGGAGGCTGTCACCGGGTGGTTTTGAAAAGACGAATAAAGCCCCGGATGATCAAGATAGTGGATTAAATATCGACCACCATACCGGTGCACAAAGGGGAGAATTTGTCCTTGAATGTATTAAAAAGCTCGACCTGGGTTCTGAATCCTGTACAGTGACCAGCTGCTATCCAGTCAGGTCCAAATTCTTTAAGGCCCCGTACAGTCTTCAGGATTCTTGTTTTCGAAGCCTCGACAAGATGAAACCCGCCAATGATCCCGTGAATCTTCTGTTCATTCTTCAATGAACGTATATGCCTCAGAATATTGATAATTCCCGCATGTCCACATCCGGTAACAACAACTATTCCCCTCTCTTTAACATTCGCTGCCACAGAAATATCATCAAGCATCGTATCGCTTTTTATTTCACCTTCTATCACTGTGAAGAGAGACATATCCACCTCTTCAAAATCTGTCACCCTCGCAACTTCACCCGTTGTCATAAGACCGGGCATGATTTGCATAGGATCCTTCGTTAGATAAAGAATACCCCCGGCGGCCTCAATATTTTCCCTGGAATCACCATCCACGACACCAATATGCCGGAGAAACGGATCCGTTGTAAAGTTTAACCGGAATATATCAGGGTGAGCAATGACTGGAAAATTTTTCTTCCCAATCTCACAAAGCACTTTCGCCAGTCCCCGGGTATGATCATAATGACAGTGAGTCAAAACAATAACGTCGATAGATGCGGGAGAGATGTTCATCTTCATCATGTTTTCAAGAAGCGCATCAGGATTCTGGGCCACATCCACAAGCACCCTTTTTACAGTTCCCTTCCTTTCCGCCTCAAGAAGCAGGGAGATGCCATGCTGTCCCAGGTAAGAGCTTTCATACTGCACCGAATCCTCGGCAACCACGGTAATCCTCAGATTGTCAAGCCGGCCTTCAATTTCCATTATATAGTTTCCCCCCTGTTTTCAATCATGTTCTGGTTGACTATACTTGTTTTTCCTGCCAGAATTCAACAATTATCTGCTCGTGAAAATCAATTTTCCATTGTAAGAAAGCTCCACTATGACAAATAAAGAAGAATATACCTTCGAGATAATGGCAAAGCCCTGCGGGCCGCTGTGCAATCTTGACTGCGTTTACTGCTTTTACAGCTGCAAAAAGGATGGGTGCGATCCTTCATACAACTGGAAAATGGACAGTGAGACCTTGGAAATTTTTGTAAGAGACTATATCCGGTCCCGACCCCGGAAATATCCCGTTCAATTTGTATGGCAGGGAGGAGAACCTTGCCTGATGGGCCTTGATTTCTTCAGAAATGCCGTAGAATTACAAAGGAAATATAAAAGACCGGGTCAGGAGATAACAAACGCTTTTCAGACCAACGCCACACTGATAGATTCGAAATGGGCAGAGTTCTTCAAGGAAAACAGCTTCCTGATCGGCGTAAGCATCGACGGCCCTGAGGATATCCACAACCACTACAGAGTGAACAGCTCGGGCAGGGGTTCCTTCGTCAGCGTTATGAAGGGGGTGGAAAACCTCAGGAAATACAACGTGGATTACAATGCCCTCGTGTGTATAACAAACATCAGCACGGAAGATCCGCTGTATATCTATGATTTTCTGAAGAAACATTTCGATTTCATCCAGTTTATCCCCGTAGTGGAGGAAAAGAATTTTAAGAAGGAGGCCCCCTTCCAAAGAGATGCGAAAAAGTGGGCCGCAGATAAGAGCAGGAAACATTCGGAGCTTGTGACCGAATGGAGTATAACGCCGGAGGGATTCGGCACGTTTCTCAACAGGATTTTTGACAGCTGGGCGCAAAATGATGTTGGACGGATTTTTGTTCAGATCTTCGACTATACACTCGCAAACCGAATGGGGTATCATGTCGCGTTGTGTGTTCTTAACAAGACATGCGGGAGAGCGCTGGTACTGGAACACAATGGAGAAATGTTACAACGAATCTCCACGCCCTTACAGACGTGGTATCTGCTGATTTAAGTTTCACTTGTCCAGTCTGTCTTTCATATATACGAAAGACAGACTGGATATTGCTCTCATCTCCGCCCTTACGGACGGGGACTTCCCGCTGGATTAAACAGTCACTCATTGAGAAACAACAAATAGCATTACAACTAGCAGCATAAATCGGTGATATCGGTGACCTCATTACTCGAAATTGCGAACATTCCTTGACGGAACCTTATTATATCAAGCTCATGCTCAAGTACTATCTGACGAAGTATATCCCGCGTTCGAATTACCACTTACCCAGTCAACACTCTTTTATAGTATTTGAAAATCCAGATCAAATGAACTTTTAAATCGGTTTTTGTGTGCCTCTCTGACGGAGGAATACCGTTCAGAGAGGCACATTTTTTTGTCTGCTTATTCCAACAGTAAAATCTTATCTACCCAACTTACACATCTCCGGCGACAGGTCTACAGTCTACATAGGTGTGTGGGAGGAGGGTTTTTCATCCGGATTAGTGGGCCAGGCTTTTCCCTTGGACGGAATTATAAAAACAGGAAGTGGGCTAAGCCGGGTAACCATCTCGGCAACACTCCCGAACAAGGTATGTTTCATTCCTGTTCTTCCGTGCGTGCCTATAACAATAATGTCCACACCCTTCTCTTCTGCAAACCCGATTATTTCCTGATATGCCCTGCCGGATTTTGTTACGATTTCAAACTGGGCGCCCTCTATCTTTTTTGCATAGTGCTCCTGAAGATTATTATCCAGCTCTCTTTGAGTGCTTTCTCTTATGGATTCCACCATCTCCGGATACGATCCGTCCCCTGTCCCCTCAAGATATGCCTGGTCTGCAATATCAGTTTTCACGTGTAGGATGTAGAGAAGGCCTTCATCTCTTTTGGCAACACCAAAAGCGAACTCAAAGGCATAATCTGCATTTTCAGAGAAATCTGTACAAAAAAGAACCTTCTTGTATTTAGGATATTCTATCATTTTTGTTCTCCTTTCCTTTCTTTACTTCAATTAAAGAGCTTCTTGCTTTTCCCCGTACAGGAGCTCTTTCTTTTCAGCCTTGCAACCCTGTTCTCACCCAAAAGATCCGGACCCTTCTGATTCAACTAAAGAACGGAAGGCCGATCAGAGGAACCGGCATTTTCCGGATGAGAATGTTTTCTCCTCCATAAAAGCTAGTTCTATCCTGAATCTGGACTACTAAGCAACCCCAGCCACAGTTTATTATAGTTTACCATTCAAGATAAAGTACTGTCAACTTTTTTGTGTAAGTTTATCATAGGCCAGTTCTCTCAAGAATGACAGGTTGTTACGCACGTTTTTTACAGGGTTTGATCTCCAATATGATTCCATCTTTGCCGACCAAACCAGTGGGGTGACCAGACCCACCAGCACCCTCTCCTTCATACTTGCGCCGGCCCTGTAGGCAAGCGGATGAGCGATAAAGGCGCCAAACCATATACTGACAAACATAAAGAGTGCGGATACATTGGATATCATCCAGCCCAGGCCCGGATGATTAATACCTAGGACAGGGGATATATTATAGATATTGATCGACAGGATCATCAGAAACAGAACAATCCCGGCAGGAACCAGGACTCTCTTATAAAACGTCTTTCGCGCCATGATGAGATCCCCTCTTTCATTCAAGATTCAAATACCAGAGAAACTCTCAAAAAGAAGTGAAATACAATCTGGTTTTATTTATGAACTAACCGTGCAATTCTGTCAAGTATTATAGTAATATAAAGATATGCTACATCTTGTTGGACAGTCTGAAGTTCCGTATGAAGATTGACAATTTCGCAAAAAATCAAGAATAAAGGTTTGACAAGAGCGTCTCGAGAGACGAGAATACGCGCCGGATCATCCAGTGTTTTGACAATCTATCGGCATGAAAAGATAATTATGACACCATATTATCCTGGCCCTTTCGGGGATCTTCATTCAAACAAAACTTCTCTTGAGGGATAAAGCCTGAGAGACTGCGGAAAAGGGCCATTTCTGGATGGACACTATCTAATCCGCCGATAAATCCACCCATTCAAATAGAAAAAGGATGCCGCCCATCCACCAAGGCGAATAATTTTTTTGGCCATTCTGCGCACTGATTTCTGTCTGTTCACTTTTTTGTCCGAGAGATAAATAGCAAATAATCCACGATTAACCATCTGATGAAATTTTGAATGTGGCAATCCGGAGATGCTTCTGTCCGCCTGATTAAAAAAGTGCGTCAACCGCCTCAGCATCTCCTCATCATCCTTATAGTAAGAACAGAAATTCAGGTCTTTTCCGATGCGGTCTTCTTCCTGATCGATAAGGTAATCCAAAAGGATATGAAGCCCCTGTACCCATGGGAAATAAGCATCTTTTACACGCAATGCCAATTCATCCGAACACTGGTCATAAAATGCACAGGCAACCAGGCAGAAGATACCAAGCGTTGAACCGCAACATGCCGAAAATTCATACCAGCTCATCTCCGGCAGTCCATCCCGATGCGCCTCAAACCACTCCTTCAAACGTGGAACGCGCTCTTCCTCTTTGACATGCTTATGTACCTGCAGGTCACAATAATAGCCCGCCAGATCGTAGAGTTCTGAAGAAATATTGTTATATGAGGGAAGCTTTTCCAATACATCCTGACATGTTTTTACAAGCGATGCCAGATACCCGCCATCGTCCTGTTCGTCCCGAAATCTATAATAATTGACACTCTCAGCTTTCGGCGTCAACGCATGAAGCAGCGATTCGTGGAGTGCGCGAAAATCAATTGGGTCTAAAGACGTACTGCGGTCACATAAATTATCGAGATAGTCACAGATAGTCTGGTAGGCAACAATAAAACGTATGGCTTCTCCGCACTTTTCACCTGCCAGCAATCCATAAACAGATCCCCCCTCACAGTGAAAAGTTTTTGTCTGGATGCTCATCAACGCCTGTCTTCTGAGTTCCAGATCCGGAATCTGCTTTGCGCGATTTTCCCATTCACCCAAACAGCGATGAACATCGGGAATAACATTAAAATAAGTCCTTATCATTATCGCCCATGAAGAGGTCGGAATCATCATCAGATTAAACTCCCGCGCAAGAATAAACAAATTACTTTTGACAAAATGGTGAAAATTCAACTTTCCACAAAATCGCCTTTTGATGTGTAAAAGAAATACGTTTGGCTGTCAAGAAAAACGCGTGGCAGGGATGATGCGGGTAACCCTGTCAGATAAATTATATTTGCACGCAAAAACCCAACCAGGAGTTATTGTGAAGAATATTTGATCTTTTTAAAACACTACATTAAAAACCGCCGCACCGCGTGCATAAACAATACAGTCAATCATTCCTGCCGGGGCGCTTTTTTGTTGAAAACTGGGCTGTTAAATGATAGCTACTCGTATTTTCCGTATCCGCGCCATCTCAATACCCTTAAAAATATGATATACATAAAAATGGTTTTGAAAAGACATTAGAGAAAACATTTGGACAGAGCCTATGCGCAGGTACAGCAAGCAAAGAACCCGAATGATCAATAACCACCTCATAGCTAGAGGCATTACTGACGAGAGGGTTTTAAAGACAATGGCAACGGTTCCGAGACATCTTTTTGTGGATGAGGGCATCCAGAATCAGGCATACTCCGACAATCCTCTGCCCATAGGTTCCAGACAGACCATTTCCCAGCCTTATATTGTGGGTCTCATGACTGAAGCGCTTGAGCTGAAGGGAACCGAAAAGGTTCTGGAAATAGGAACTGGTTGTGGATATCAAACAGCCATTCTGGCAGAGTTGGCCGAGAGGGTATTTTCAATCGAGAGGATAGCGTCTCTTGCTTTCAAGGCGCAAAGGACTCTGGATTCGCTCAACTACTACAATATATTGATAAGGGTCGGAGACGGAACGTATGGGTGGAGTGAAGAATCTCCGTTCGACGCTATTATAGCTACTGCCGGCGCCCCGAAGATCCCCGAAACTCTCAAGGGACAGCTGGCTGTCGGGGGAAGACTTATCATTCCTGTCGGCAGCCAAAGCTCGCAGACATTGTTGAAGATCACTCGCCTGTCGGAAGAAACAGACGATATAGAAATAGAAGATCTCTGTGGGTGCCGTTTTGTTGATCTCATAGGGGAACATGGATGGAAGGGTTAACATAGGGTATGCTTAGAAGATTATACGATTGGGTTCTTCACTGGGCTGAAACACCCTATGGATCATGGGCACTGTTTTTTCTTGCGTTGGCGGAGTCGAGTTTTTTCCCCATACCACCCGATGTTCTACTGATCGCGCTGGCAATATCCATCCCTACCAAATCGTTCAGGTACGCGTTGATATGCTCTCTGGGTTCACTTCTAGGTGGTGTTATCGGATATGGGATCGGATATCAGTTTATGGATCTGGTCGGATTTCGTATAGTCAACTTCTATGGTTTTGCTGAACAATACTACGCGGTGGGCGACCTGTACAACAAGTACAATGCGTGGGCTGTCGGGATAGCCGGCTTTACACCCATTCCCTACAAGGTTTTTACCATATCGGCAGGCGCATTCAAGATAAACTTCATAATCTTTCTCATCGCTTCAGCGGTAAGCAGAGCCGCAAGATTTTTTCTTGTAGGGTGGTTAATATATAAATTCGGCCCAACTATTAAACTGTTTATAGACCGCTATTTCAATGCCCTGGCTTTTGTTTTTGTGGCTCTTCTTATCGGAGGGTTCATATTAATTAAGTATCTTCTGTAATTGGAGTCCTATGCTACGCGACAAAAAAACATTCTCCATATTTCTCCTTATCCTCTTATTCATTACTGCCTGCGCAACTACGCCCGGTACAGATACAAACGGTGTTTATCACAGGGTGGAAAAGGGTGAAACCCTGTGGAGAATAGCCCAAACCTACAATTGTGATCTCGACAAACTCGCCGAGGTGAACAACCTGTCCGATAACCGTATCGAAACAGGTAGTGTATTATTTATTCCCAATGCCGCAAGCGCCATTTCCATTAAACCTGCCACATCATCACATAAGACAGATGATACAATAAAGAAGCAACCTCCCGAAACTATTCAAAAAAACAGGGCGTCTGCCTCCAAAAATATACCGGATAAGAAATCTTCCCAATCTTACAGACCCGGTTTTATATGGCCGGTAAAGGGCAAGGTGTCTTCAAAATTCGGCGTATATAAGGGCATGCGGCATAACGGAATCAAAATAAGCGGAAAGGAAGGAGCATCCATCCTGGCCTCCGCAGGCGGGACTATAATACATTCCGCGCCCATAAAATATTATGGAGAAACTATTATTATAAAGCATAACAGCACCTATTCGACCGTGTACTCTCACCTAAAGGAGAGGGTAGCGCGTGTTGGATCCACTGTCAGGAGAGGGGAAAAGATAGGACTTCTGGGAAAAGAAGAGAAGACTGGAAAAACCTGTCTGCACTTTGAAATACGATACAAAAACAGGGCAAAAAATCCCCTGTATTACCTGCCCAAATAAGGAGGAATAATGAAACTGGATAATGACATCTATGTTTACGAGTGGACGAATCCGTTTGAAAACAACTGTAACAGTTTCTTCATAGGCGGAAGCGTCCAGGCGCTTATAGACCCGGGCCTCAAACTGTTTCTTCCAGACCTTTTGAAGAAAATGGAAGAAGATGGAATAGATCCGAAGAATATTAAATATATAATAAACACCCATTCACACCCTGATCACTTCGAGGCATCCGAAACCTTCAACAGCAATGAGAATATAGAGATAGGACTCCACAAAGAGG
>JAUXBI010000026.1 GCA_030619435.1 Syntrophaceae bacterium | reverse complement strand
TGGTAAAAATGGATGGTTATTTCTCGGTTCCATAAAGAAAGGTTACAATAGATACGGTGATCCAATGGATGATGCGAGAAATGTAAATTTATACTCTCAGGATGAATTAAAAAGATGTGCAAAGTACATGGCATGTCTTAATGCCTGGTTGAATGAGAAAGGGGTGAAATATTTATTTGTAATAGCGCCTATTAAACATACTATTTATTTTGATCAGCTTCCAGATTATATTTCCAAAGTAAATGACAGGTCTGCAACAGATCAACTCATTGAATATCTAAAAGAACATACTGATGTCCTGGTAGTTGATTTGAGGGGACTATTAATGAAAGAAAAACATAAGCATCAGCTCTACTACAAGACAGATACACATTGGAATCATTATGCCACCAATATTGTGCAGTATGAAATCATGACAGAAATAGAAAATTTATTTCCAAACCAAATACAGCCGGAGCTGAAAAAACTTAGAGATGGAACGCGAACCGGTGGAGATTTAGCAAATTTTATCGGGGGTCATAATATTTTTAAAGAGTTTAAAGAAGACAACCCTCAACCTGTATTTGAACAAACGTGTATACCAACCAGGCAACCTCTGGATGCTAAAGGAAGGACAACACATACACTGATATGCGAAGATCAAGAACTCAATGCAGTTATTTTTAGAGATTCATTTTTTACAGCGTTGCAGCCCTATTTCTCGAGAAACTTTAAACGGTCAACATACATATGGAAGAAATCAAATTATTCATTGTTGAAAAAATATATAGAGTTAGAACAACCGGATATAGTGATTGAAGAGTGGGTTTCAAGATCCCTCCCCTATGTCCCAAAAGATGATGACCGGTTTTGCCATGGAAAGGATTGAACGCCCCAATGGCGGAGAATATCATCCTTGTGAGATTCAACCAGGGACACATTGATTCGAAACGATGAATGGTATAATTGCTTATTTGACTGAGTTTAGTGGAAGAGTTCTGAATTTGCAAACGCCCATATTCGCCAGTTCCCCAGCAAGCACCCGTGTGAAACCGGGAGCGTCACGGCGGTCCAGGTGAGAGCCCTCCGGGCAGATAAAATCTTTCATGCCGCCAACATCCTTAAAATGAATAGTCTGCGCCCCGGTCAACCCGGCAACGTAATCCCAATACTCTTTCCGGGGATAAAACTGTTCATCTATTTCCCAGTGTTCACCGCTGGATGGAAGGCGAATAAAAACAACTCTTCCGCCACGATCCGTAATCTTCTCCACGACAGGCCTGATTTCCGCGGCATGCCGCCGCCATTCTTCCGGAGGGACAGGAGGGTTTTCCGCGTAGATCTCTTTTATCCGTTTTATACGATACGTATACTGCTTTTTAATGTCTATCATTGAATAATCCGCGAGACGTGAACGGTCATGACGGGTAATCAGAAACCGCGGCTTCGGAAACCTGCCCGACTTAATATAACGTTCGATCAACCGTTTCACCTTCAGATAGGGATCGACTATCACCAGATGGTCCTGAATAACGGATGATATAAAACGGTTCAGACGCACATTCAGGGTCGAAACCTGGTGGTAATGCTCCACATAATCTTCCTGATCATCCCGAAATTGCCTCTGGAACCCCATTGATGTAATGGCGCACAATACAATACCTGAAAAGGCCGTATTCTCGGCCAGATCGCGCAGAACGGCCGGTGGGTGTTTACCGTCGATGGCAAGCTGGATGATATCACGGTCAGGGAATGCCTCACGGAGCGCGTCCATGGAAAGATCCAGCTGGATACGCGAAGCCCCGAGCAGCACGATGGTGTCTCTCCCCCCATCCATAACACCGGCACGATGCAATGACCACAGCTCCGGGTCATCCACAACGGTTGGTACATGCCCGCCCGAACGCCAGAATACCTCCATCCCCCCCAGCACGAGGGCAACCGCGAGCAGCGCCACAAGCCAGATCCTGCCCCATGGGCCGGATGGCTCCGTATGATTAAAACTGGAAGTAGATGAATGCACGATCCTCTCCTGACAGTATTACGATAGCGATCATCATGCCGGCCAGCGCCAGTGATTTCAACCACCAGGGCGTTCTGTCCGCGATTTCTTCAAGCGAATGGTTTCGCATGCACCAGTGCAGCGCCAGTATAGCAAAAGAGACTCCGGACGTAATTATCAGATCCAGCGAAGTCAGCCACAAGCCGGGCGGGTTGCACCCAAGTCCAAACATGGCCTTTATCATCAGGAAAGCCTTCTCAAACGTATCCGCCCGGAAAAATACCCACGCGACACAGACAAGCGCAAAGGTGACAAGGGAAAGAAACATCCTGATGGGAATTCGACTCCACACAAGAGAAGCGGGGGCAATTTTTCTGACCAGTCGTTCGGCAAGGAGATAGAGACCATGTAGCCCTCCCCATATCACAAATGTCCACGACGCGCCGTGCCACAGCCCCCCTATGAGCATAGTCAGCATAGTATTGATCTGCGTCCTGAAACCGCCTTTGCGGTTGCCCCCGAGGGGTATGTACAGATAATCGCGCAACCAGGTTGAAAGCGACATGTGCCATCGCCGCCAGAAATCGGAGAAGCCGATCGCCGCATAGGGAGAGTTGAAATTGTCGGGAAGGTTAAAACCGAGACACTTTGCCACGCCTATGGCACAGGTGGAATATCCCGCAAAATCACAGAATATCTGACCGGCGAATGCAACCGTCGCGCACCATGAGCTTACAATATCCGGAGACCCATTGACATCATATATCGCCTCCACCACAGGCGCCAGCAGACCATCGGCTATCGCGATCTTTCCAAACAGCCCCAGAGTGAAGAGCGACAGACCCCAGGCCATTTCACGGCCTGTCACCTTCGGCGGTTTCAGGCATTGGGGCAGAAAATGAAAGGCGCGCACGATGGGTCCGGCCACGAGCTGCGGGAAAAAGGCGACGTAGAGGGCGTAATCCAGAAAGGAATGCCACGGACGACCTTTCCCTCTGTAGATATCCAGCGTGTAGGACAGCGTCTGGAATGTATAGAAGGATATGCCCAGCGGGATAATAATGTCCAGCCGCGCCGGCTCATACGCTATATGCATCCAGTGCATTAGTGCCGTAAAGTTTTCGAGGAGAAATCCCGCATACTTGAAGAAACAGAGCAACCCCAGATTTACGGCGAGACTGACGGACATAAACAGTTTACGCGCCGTTTTGCTCCCGGCATTATATATACGTCTGGCGGCAATCCAGTCCACCAGAGTGGATATCCACAGAAGGATAACGAACGGGGGGTTCCACGCGGCATAGAAGAGGTAACTCGCGGCGAGGAGTCCCGCTTTCTTCAGACGCCACCGCAGCGGGAAATAATTAAAGGCAACGACAACGGCGAAGAATATAATAAAGGTATAAGAGTTAAATAACACACCACCTCAGAGATTAAACCTTAATTTGAAAAAAGGCCCCTTATCAAGGGTTTCATATCCAGCCGCCATTCGCCATCTTCCATCACCCATTTTTCCGTGACGTTCATATTGAAATCATGACCCATCGGAGAGATAACGCAGTCAACCTTGGCCCTGGCATTCACGCCGGAATCCAGTATCCTGATCTCCCTGATATCAAAACTCTTAATCACCGCATTGGCCCTTTTTATGAAAATATTCCGTTTTATTTCCTTCCTGTAGGACTCTGTTGTCAGGTCATAGACGGTCCCCCATTTTTTATCAACCTTGGCGTTCCATTCCGTCTCCACCTGCTGTCTGAGCGCCTCTTCCCCTGTCCGGTCAATACTGCGGATGTGCGCGCAATTCGTAACCATTACCAGCATGAATGCAAGCAGGAACAAACCTGCTAAAATGCGTTTCATTTTTTCTTTCCTTTCATCGATCCCGCCTGCTCTTTCGATTGCATACGTAAATATTCCTCAGGGGACATCTTCCACAATTCCTTTGCTTCCAGCCTCACTGCTTTATCTCTTTTCTCGGCCCGTATTTTTCTTTCCTCTTTGATTTTCTTGTACATATCATCTCCGGTGATAGCGACAATTGTGGGATCCGGCGAAACATCGTCCCCCAGAGGTATCGCCTTTTTCGTACTGCTCAGCACTGTTCCACTGTTACCCAGAGTTACCTGAAAATACCCCAGACTCGTCCCAAGGAATGCAGCCTTGACAACGGGAACAATGGCGACGTCAACTGCGCCGCCCGTCGGAACCGATTCAGACCCGCAGGGCGCCGGGGCGGCAGGCACTCCCGCTTTATCTCTTCCCCCTGCCACGGCAAGGCCGATACCGTCAACCACATTGACCAGCGCCGTCGTCGCCTTAAACCCGCACTGCGAAAGCAAAACTATAAAGTCGGCTTTCTCTCTTAGTTCAGGAACCACTCTTTTCAGGACATCTCCCGGGTCAAGAACTTTCAGGTCTTTTACCGATTCTTTGTCCGTCACGTTGTCCAGCGCATCTAGAGCCATAACTCCGACTATACCTACACGGACATCTCCAGTCTTCTTTATAACATATTCTCTGCCAAAGGGATGCCCGTTATCTCTGTATACAAGGTTGGACGTGATCAGGGAAAAATTCAGATCGGCCGTTGCCTTCTTCAAAAATTCCGTCCCGAGAGAGAACTCCCTCCACCCCGGACTCATGGCATCATAATCCATCTTGTCCATCGCTTTGAACCCGGTTTCCGCTGCGATAGCAAGAATTTCAGGCGCGAATGTCCTCGTTAGAAACATGCCCCCGCAGTCCAGAAGAAGCACCGATTCACCACTTTTTCTGACAGACTGAACAGCAGCAGCGTTGCGGGCAAGACCGCCCGCAGTTCTTCCGCCTCAGCCATGTAGTGGAGTTATCTGGCCCGCGATATCACCTGTATAGAGAATTGTAACTGTTCTCTCACCACCGGCAAGACATACCATCGGTATAAAAAGGAATAAAAGCACAACCGCCACGCAAAACTTTTTCATATTTTCACCTTTCAAAAATAGCTTTCCCTTGTTGCTTCGGGCGGCTGAAGTCGCCCATATCCACCAACTTATGTAAATTTATCACATCAGAAACCGATCCCGCCTCCCATCAACCTCCGATTATCCGTTGTTGCAATAAAATACATGCCGCTTACAGAACCCGCGGATTCTATTCTCAGATACCGCGCGGACTGTGGCACCCCGCTGTTGAAAAGATTTTTTATAAGGGAGGATATCCGCTGATTTTTCTTCACGTCACGAATCGTTTTATCAAGAAGATTTCCATCACCATCAAAGAGCGAAAATGAGACATCCGCGGCTCCGGCGCCGGTGTTCATTATTCCTATGCCGGTGCCCCATATGCCGAGACAGGCAATATGAGGAAGATACAGATCAGTGAAAGCGGGAGCGACGCCATAAAGTGGAGCTCCGGAAAACTGTACACCATCCGTCGACCCGTGCAATACAAACCCGCAGAGCGGCTGACCGTTATCCGATTCCACCTTCATCGCGGCCACATCCCACGACTGGAAAATATCCGCGACGTCTTCCACGAGATTCTGATTCGCCCCGATCATGCGCTGCACAACATGGATCTCATCGCCGTTCGCGTCATACCCCGTAAGGGTTGCGACAGTGACCTCACTGCCGGTATTCATCACCGCTATCTGGGTGCGCCAGTAATCATTGCAGGCACAATGAGAAACAATCAGGGCAGACGCACTTTCAAGAGGAAGGGGCACAAGAGCGCACCCGCGAGGTATTCTGTAGTCGCTGCCTGGAGCAGAAGATGGTCTGTCAAACTTGACATACCCCACGAGACAGTCCCTTCCGCTTTTTGCAGAGGCTTTCATGCTGCTTGCTCCGCCAAGGATCACCATATTAAACGCGTCCTCTTCTATTTTCTGGCCGGGTCCCAGCGATATGGTATCCGTGCCTGCCGGTACCCCTTCATCATCGTAAGCAAAGCGTTCAACCTCTTCGGTATCATTTCCGATATTTATCAGGCCGAACCGGGTCTTCTCCGCGCCAAAAAACGTTCCTCGGGTAAAATGAGGAAAGAATACCTCTGAAGAGGCTCTGTCTGCCGGAATAAGATTTGATCCAAACATCAGATCACCACCGGTTGTCACCACCTGAACCCCCTGTATGGGACCGTCCGAATCAATCCTCAGATACCCATTGTAGTGCGATGTAAACCCGAAATCCCTTTCAAGCACACCCACAAGGTGACTACTGGACGACGAAGTAAAAGCATACTCGAGCTGTCCATCCGGATCCATCTGCGCGACAATAATTTTTTTGGCGTCCTCCGAACCCAGGACTGTTATCCCGGTGGCCCACGGCCACCCCGGGTCAACCGGGAATATGCCCTGATAGGCAAGGCTCTCCCGGAGCGTCAACTCGTAACAGGGGCCACCGGCAGGATTCAAGGGGACAACCTCCAGATAATAATCCCCCGTCCGAGCCACCTCTATCACCTGCTCGCCGCTTATCTCTATAACAGCTACGGGATCACCCGCGGGATCATCATATACATTCAGTAAAACGCCTGCATCCTGTTCCGAGCTTATGTCGACGTAAAGCTTAGCTCCCTTTTCAAGACCCACTACCTTGAAATAATCATTTGTCACGGCTATGAGAAAATAATGCCCCCCCTGCAGGGGAACAGCCTTCCAGAAGGTGTCGTTGCCCTCGTAGGGATCACCCACAACCGCGTTAATGTCTTTTACCTCCTGATAGAAATCTCTTTCCGGGGTATCGCGATAGATCGAGTTGATCGATGTCGCCGTCCCGAACGGTTCGTACGCCTTTTTGGGAGGGATACTGCCCGATTCCCATCCCGATCCTGTAACCGTTTCACCATCAAGTTCAAGCCAGTAAGAATAAGAACTGGAAGACACCTTCGTTCCCACAAAATCGATGTTATCGCCGACGCCGTCGCTCGCAAAATAGAGCGTGACCGTGTAATGACGCTTGTTCCCTTCCTGCGTGTAATCCGTGTCGTATTTGTAAACGGGGAAGTTCCAGTGTTCTTCACCCACTCCGAGATCAAATATCAGGGGTTTTTTCTGTTGACGGATATAGTCGTCAAGAACCTCGTGAAAGACCTCTGGCGCGTCGGTTTCGGCATCATACACCCTGGTTAAGAGCGCGCCGTCATAGGCGACGGTTATAAGCCCCTTCTTGTCTCCCACGCGAAAGAGTGTGCCGTCATAGATTCCCGCGAGGACAGGCTCCTCCTCCAGTATGGCCGCCGCCGACCAGCAGTGACACAGGCCATACCAGCTTTCCGCGTTTTGATCGTAATACCGCCGGGTGCCGTATTGTGTGGCGGGGCCGTTATACCTCCCGTTCATCACGTAATCGTACTTCTCGAGCGGGGCCGGATGGCCCCTGTAACCCTCTCCCGTTACGAGACCTCCGCTGCTCGTGGGCCACCACCAGCCGGACCATGGGACATAAGTGGCCTCATATGTCTTCATTTCGCAATGCCCCTCGCCCGAAAGAAAGGTGAAGAAAAAGATCGCGACGGCTATCAGGAGCAGGTATTTTTTCATTCGGTCACCAGCCAGTATCTCATGTTTCTGTTCTCACCGTAAAGGGGCCAGGGATAGTGAGAACTCCACCTCTGTAAAAAGAGAGTGGAGCCTTTATCGTCCGTGCATCTCACCTCAAAGAGCGGGGAGGAAGACCCTTCCGTGTCCGGCACTTTTCTGACATCCTGCCTCACAATCCTTTCTGTCTTCATCCCACCTCCCATGGCACGTGTTATCCGGTATTCCGATGACAACGGCTCTTCAAGGGGGAAAACAGGCGTATCGCAGGGAATCAGTGTGCGCTCCGATACCGCCGGCACGCCCTTTTCATAGACCAGGGTTGTGCCAATGATTTTTCCCCGAGACATTTTTTCCATATCAACTCCGGCGAGGGAGCCATCCGCGCACCTGTAGAACAGTCTTGCCTTCAGCCCCACGCGGCCGGTCTGCTCGCTTACATCCACAATATATGTCTCCTCTGCCCCCTCCATTTCACGGCCCGCAACCCGATAGTTCCAGTACACCGGAGCGGACCACTCATCATCCGCCACTGGAGAAGGATAGACCGCCTTTACCAGCCAGGTGTCGCCCACGCGCCACCCGGGAGAGAACACACTTTCGCTCCCCGCGGCAATCGACGCGCACAGGAGAACAATCATGGCTACCCACGCGAGCATTCTGAACCCGTTTTTCATTATCGAAAACCTCTTGAGTCTTAAGGAATGTGCCCCTGAAGGGGCATCCCGCCCGACCCGGCAGAAAAAAGGCGGGGCATCAGTAGCGGCCCCGCCCATTCCTTGCGCGCAACCTTCCCCGGCGGATCCGCGAGAATCCGGCCGGCGAAAGCCACGCCCTGTTAATCACTCATTAACACTGAATACTACTCTAAAAAGCGCGTTAACCAATCTGTGAGATCGAAACCGACCTCGCGCCCGCGCGCTATCTTATCATCTATCATAACACAGGGGACAGCAACCCCTTGGAAGCGTTGAGCCGACAAATACGCCGTCAGTCATGACTTCATATCCATCCACGGCAAAGTTGGTATCCACCCGCAGTATAGCGCGTCCTTCCGCGGGAGTACCACCGGTCCAACCGCTCGTGTAAAGAATGCCAACATCCAGTATACCTGCCATACCAACCGTTTTAGTGAAGCTCGCGCCTGTTGCATCAACCAATGTATAGGTGATCGCCGCGTTGGCCGGAAGGACAGTGGTAGCATCGGCAAAAAGGGAGGATACGTTGGACACCGTAATGCCCGTAGTCCAGAGTTGCTCGGAATCGACTTCGTCCCTTACAATGACATAGGGGAAGTAGATGCAACCTGAATCATACTCACTCACACAACCTACAATCGCGACATCAATTTCACACTCACAGACAGGGGTACAATCGGCGCAGATTCCGCCCGATTCCTGATTCAGGAGCTCCACCAGAACCGAAATTTTCTCGCCACCGGCAAATAAAGCAGGATCAATGCGGATCGGCGCTACATCTATAACCCAGTGACTCACTTTATCCAGCTCGTCTTGCGGGGTAATCTGATAGCCCGCGTCTATGTTCGTGAGTATCACAACGGCCCGCTCATTATCATAGACATAGCAGTCGGGGTTGCTAGCAAAAGAGAGGACTTCCACCCCATCAGAGTCGAAGAACTTCCCTGCGCCAAATGATCTATCCAGTGGAGTATCGGCACAGGCGTCCGCCTCGGAGGGATGTGCATCAAAGGCTACATTAGCGACAGCACCGGCTGACCAGTATGCACCGTTTTCCCCGGGTGCCCCGTCTACCATGATCGTCATCTTGATGCCGATTGTCTGGCCCGCTTCAAAATCGGTCGGGTCTTCGCAGTTACAGATATTGAAGATCAGCTTGCAGGGATTAACATTATAATCAAGATTACCGGTACCATTACCGGAAGCTGTACAATATCCATACCTGGCATCATAATCGAAGTCGTAGCAGCGCATCTCATTGGCTGCCGGGATAAGGGGAATATGCCCGAGTACACACACGGAGTCGGGAGTCTTATCGCCAGCAATTGTGCAACTGGTGCAGATCGGATCTCCCCAAGCGGCAAAGGCACCCGTGCTGAACCCCAAAATCGCCACCATTACGGTGACCAGAACTAATAGTTTTTTCATCTTTACAATTTCCTCCTTGTTTCAAATTAAATTATTAAGAACTTACATCATCCGAAAAACTTAAACCTCGCGTCTGCCATCACCCCCCTTCATCCTTACATTGACTTGCAAAAACCACACAATCACTATTATGAAACACTATTACTACTAAAAGCCTCTCTGATTGTCAACCGCTATTCGGTCTGTCCGATTTCACTCGGGTCTGCTTCTTCCGAACCACAGCAGACGCTGAACATTACCACGCTGTTTTCTTCCTCTCCAACCTCAATGTCCCTGGTCATTTCATGGTCATCTACAACCACTGAAATCCGGTATTCACCGGGGACGGCGGGCAGGCTAAAACCTCCCGCCTCATTGGTGTATAGATCAACACGGCGGGATGTGTCATCATCTGACAGGCCCTCTACCGATACGGAAACCCGGCCAATACCCTCGCCCGGCGAATAGAGGTTGTCCTGATTCAGATCTGAATAAACCACTCCTTCGATACCGTGGGGCTGCTCCGTGGAACTCAGGCCGAAATCCGCCACCATCATAAGCAGATTATCCCCGCATATCCCTCCCAGTTTGCTCGACGTTCCTGTAATAATACTTATGCCCACCTCTCTAAGAACAGGATCAAGTATGTTTCTCTCTTCATCGCCGTCCGGTGCCAACTCGCAGGCAAATATCTTCCTGAACATCAGACTGACCAGGTGATCCACCAAGTTGTCATCGGGTTCACCAATGAAATCAGAGCCCAGGCACTGGAGCCCTATGGATTCTCCCGAAGCCAGAGGATCATAACCGGCCTCCCGAATACGGTCTTCATATGTGCGCCCGTCCGGAGAGTCGTGCCCGTAATATTCCTCCTTAAACATGTCCTCCGCGTGGGCACGGGCCGCCGTATAAAGCTGAAGGTTGAATGTGAGGGGCGGAAGGCCCTCTGTCAGAATATCGTGTAATTCGGGAAGGTCCGAGAGGACCTGCTCCGGATCCATGCCGAGGGAGGCAGCCACATCGAGAGGCCTGGAGCGGGCCTGATTGATCAGTTGAAAGAGCTGCATCCCGGCCACTTCCACACTCCGGCCGAAATCACAGGTTATGATATAGGCATTAAAGGTGTATCCGCCCAGGTTCAGAGTACCCGCGCCCATAGCGATTCCCACATGCGTAAGTTCCGAATCCAGGATGTTCATCTGCTCTCCGCCCGCGGGATCAAGCTGGTCACGAAACATACGCTCAAACATGGTTCTGACTGATTCGGCAGGATCAATGAAATTTGAAAACCCCGACAGCCCTAAAGACTCGCCGGTCAAGAGCGGAAGATAACCGACATCTCGAATGCGGTCATCATATGTACGGCCGTCCAGAGAATCGTGAGCATAATAACCCTCTTCAAGCATATCCTCCGTGTGGACCCTGGCCGCTTCATGGAGATTTTCATTAAAGGTTAGAGGAGGAAGACCCTCTGTCAGGATATCATATAATTCCGGAAAATCCGCGAGGATCTGATCCGGATCCATACCCATCGAGCTTGCCACTGCCAGGGGATTTTTCCGTGCCTCGTTGATCATATCAAGAAAGGCAACTTCATATCCGGAAAGCCCGTTAGCTTCCAGACTGTTTTCCTCCGCTGAAGCATTTACGCAAAACCCGAATATCAGGACAATTGCTGCTATTATATGGATTATTTTAGCTTTCATCAGTTACATAATTAAGCAAAATTTGTGCCATCCCGAGCTCATAGCTGATAGCTCATAGCTGATAGCTCATAGCTGATAGCTGATAGCTCATAGTTCATAGCAAAAACATGTCTCCCTGCTCCATGCTCTCTGCGCCCTGCTCTATGCTCTCTGCGCCCTGCTCTATGCTCTCTGCGCCCTGCGCAGCCGGTCAAACATAATCAGAGCTGATCAAATATAGCCAAATATGACCTGTTCTCGACACTAATCCCTGATCAGAGACCTGTAATATAAAGTCTCCCTGATATTTTCCAGATCTTTATCAGACTTGAGAAGGTCCCATCTGTTGAAACCCCCGTCAACAGCCTTTTTAAGCCAGGCAATTGATT
>JAUXBI010000047.1 GCA_030619435.1 Syntrophaceae bacterium | reverse complement strand
TACGAAAGCCGTACACCATTCCTTGATGACAAGGTGATGGACTTTGCCCTGAAGATCCCGCTGGAACACAAAATCCATGGTGAGGAACAGACAGGAAAGTGGATCGTGCGTCAGGCATTCGAAGGCTGTCTACCGGAACATATCATCTATCAGACAAAACGCTTTTTCGCGCAGGGCTCTGGCGTTGCGTATATCATGCGTAAACAGGCTGAAGAGGCAATTTCTGAAGCAGAGTTAACCGAATTCAACAGGGTAGAGGGTAATCCACTGCTATCATCCATAGAGGAATTATACTACTATAGGATGTTCAAGAAAACTCTACCCTACCCTGCATTCGATCGTCTGGTGGGAAGGTGGGACCCATTGAGACCATCTTTCTTCCATAAATGGGAGAAGCCGAATCTATAATCTAGTTCCCTGTAACCCTGGATATAAAGCCTTCCCTGCTTCGAATCAGGGAAGCAAGAAAAAAGCCCCCCCTATTCCCAGCGCTGGCCCCTCTGTTTTTCCCTTTGCCTTTCCCCCTGATATATGTTAGTGATTTTTGGTTGAATTCATAGGAGATAATCTGCAATGGCAAAGATAACATCGGTAAGAGGATTTCGCGATATACTGCCGGATGAAACACCTAAATGGCAACGTGTCGAAGAAAAGATACGCGAGATATTCTTCAATTTCGGCATTCAGGAGATAAGGACTCCAGTCCTGGAAAAAACCGAACTTTTCAAGAGAGGCATCGGCGAAGCCACCGATATAGTCGAAAAGGAGATGTACACATTTCTCGACCGAGGGAATGAGTATCTCACAATGCGCCCGGAGGCAACTGCTTCCGTTATCCGCGCGTACATAGAACATCACATATACGAAAAGGACCCTGTGGCAAAACTTTTCACCATAGGGCCTATGTTCAGGCGTGAAAGACCGCAGAAAGGGCGATTCAGGCAGTTTCACCAGATAAATGTCGAGTTTCTGGGACAGGAAGATCCCCGCATAGACGCGGAACTTATGTCCATGCTGATGTATCTTTTAAGTGAAGTCGGCCTTGCTAAACTGAAACTTGAAATCAATTCGCTGGGATGTGACAAGTGCCGCCCGGCGTTTCGGGAAAAGGTAACGGGTTTCCTGAAAAACAGGGAAGAGGATCTATGCGAGGATTGCCGCAGACGTCTCGTCACAAACCCCTTGAGAATATTTGACTGCAAAAATGAATCCTGCCAGGAGATTATATCCGGAGCCCCTGTGATTCTGGATTTTATATGCGTCGAATGCAAACAACACTTTGAGAAGGTGAAGGAACACCTCGGAATCCTCCATATTCCATTTATAATAAATACGAAGATGGTGCGAGGCCTTGATTATTATACCAGGACTGCCTTTGAGATCACCACGCAATCGCTGGGAGCGCAAAACGCTGTTACGGGCGGAGGCAGATACGATGGTCTCGTGCAAATGCTGGGAGGCCCGAATATATCGGGAATAGGATTCGCTATAGGGTTCGACAGGCTTATCTCAATGATACCCGACGCGGACGGGCAAGATGCCAAGCGCCCGAATATCTTCATAGCGGCTCTTGGAGACAAAGCCCAGAGCTTTGCGTTTTCTCTCTGCAATACGCTCAGGCTTGCCGGTATCAGGGCGGAAATGGACTTCTCAAACAGGAGCCTCAAAAGTCAGATGAAACGATCGAATAAACTGAACTGCTCCCATACACTGATAATAGGTGAAAAGGAGATGGAGAAGGGAGCGGCTCAGCTCAGAAACATGGGTGATGGAACCCAGGAATCCGTGGACATAAACGACTCCGACAGCATTGTAGAACAGTTCACAGTTAAACCGGTAACTGTAAACCGTGAGCCGTGAACCATTTTTCAAAGAAAGGATTTACAACTTGTCTGAATTTATAACCAAAGATAGAAGGACTCATTATTGCGGCAACATCAGGGCCAAGCACGCCGGCGAGGGTGTTGTGCTTATGGGATGGGTTCACAGGAGGAGGGACCTCGGAGGTCTGATCTTTATAGACCTGAGAGACAGGGAGGGGATTGTACAGATCGTTCTCGATCCTGAGAAGAAACCACAGGCGCACGCGTTGGCACATGACATAAGGAGTGAATTCGTGCTGGCGGTGAAGGGTAAAGTAAATCTCCGGCCCGCCGACATGATCAATCCCTCACTGAAAACAGGAGAAGTCGAGATTACAATTGATGAACTTGAGATACTCAATGAATCCGATACACCGCCATTCGTACTCGATGCCGATTCCGAGGTATCCGAGAACCTGCTTCTCAAATACCGGTATCTGGATCTAAGGCGCAGAAATTTACAGCAGAACATCATATTCCGAAGCAAAGTTGCTGCCGAAACAAGAACTTATCTTCAGGAGGATGGTTTCATTGAAATCGAAACACCCTTCCTGACAAAAAGCACGCCGGAAGGAGCGCGTGACTATCTCGTTCCGAGCAGGGTAAGTCCAGGGACCTTTTACGCTCTTCCACAATCACCCCAGCTCTTTAAACAGTTGCTGATGGTGTCCGGTTTCGACAAATACTATCAGATAGTAAAATGCTTCCGCGATGAGGATCTGAGGGCGGACCGCCAACCTGAATTCACCCAGATAGACATGGAGATGTCCTTCATATCGGAGAGCGATATCATCAATACTGTTGAAAGGATGATGGCGCACATTTTCAAGGCATGTCTCGACAGAGATCTGCAGATTCCATTTCCCCGGCTCACCTACAAAGAGGCGATCGACAGATATGGAAGGGATAATCCCGACACGCGTTTTCCCCTTGAGCTTGAAGATTTGACGGATATCGCCGGCGGATCAGAATTTCGCGTCTTTTCCGAAGTCGCAAAAAGCGGAGGTGCGGTAAAGGCCCTGCTCCTGGCGGATGGCAAAACCCTCTCGCGAAAAGATCTCGACACCCTTGGAAATTTTGTGGGCGAATATGGCGCGAAGGGACTCGCCTGGGTAAGGGTGAATGAAGATGGGTGGACAGGATCAATAGCCAAGTTCTTCGATCAGGAAAACATAAAACGCATAAATGAAAAAATGGGTGCGCAGCCGGGAGCTCTGCTGCTTTTTGTTGCCGACACTAAAGATGTGACCAATAAGGCCCTCGGTGCCCTGCGGATACATCTCGCGGAAAAGCTGGGGCTGGTCGACAAAAAGGCTTTCGCCTTTACATGGATCACGGAATTTCCAATGTTTGAATACAGCAAGACAGAAGAGCGGTATATGGCGATTCATCACCCCTTCACAT
Source organism: Syntrophaceae bacterium (assembly GCA_030619435.1). Lineage (GTDB taxonomy): Bacteria > Desulfobacterota > Syntrophia > Syntrophales > UBA2210 > UBA2210. The sequence goes on along the minus strand of JAUXBI010000047.1, from coordinate 5,962 downwards.
CCCCGGTGACGGAAGACATACCACTCCTCGAAACCGACCCCGGCAAGATAAGAGCCAGGGCCTATGACCTCGTCCTGAACGGCTCCGAGATAGGAGGGGGGAGCATTCGTATCCATAAATCGGACGTTCAGTCAATGATCTTCAAAATCCTCGGATTGAGTGAAGATGAGGCAAGAACAAAGTTCGGGTTCCTCCTGGATGCGCTGAAGTATGGCACCCCGCCGCACGGCGGCATAGCATTCGGTCTCGACCGCATGATAATGATAATGGCAGGGGCAGAATCCATAAGAGATGTAATAGCGTTTCCCAAAACATTGAAAGCGACATGCCTTCTGACCAGCGCACCATCTGAAGTCAGCGCCGAACAGCTTACCGATCTGTCACTGAAAACGATATAAAGGGGGGAATTCAGCCCCATAAATCGGGTGGCAGATTCCTGGCACCCTTTAATGCTTGACAAAAGTTCCGGATATTAATATAAGTAAGATTCACTTTAATCATACGTAACGTCCAGTATAACTCTATATAATAAGGAGGGCATGGGAATGAAAAGAGGCATATTGCTAATATCTATTCTTGTTTCGGTGGGCCTTGTTTTCCTTGTTTCAGGGTGCTGCGCGAAAAAACAGGGGATAACCCCGGCACCTGTAGCGGAAGAGGTCATTGTTCTTGAAGAGGGAGAATCCGTTCTAGCGGAAGTCCTGGAGGAAAAAACCTCTCTTGCCAGGAGTCACGTTGTAAAGAGTGGCGAGTGCCTGTGGTGGATCGCGGAGTATGAAGACATATACAATGATCCCTTCATGTGGCCACTAATCTACAACGCAAACAAAGACAAGATCAACAATCCCGATCTTATCTACCCGGGCCAGATTCTCGATATTCCAAGAAGTGGCTATACAATGGATAAAGTCAGGGAGGCAAGACGCCTGGCCGGAGCACCGCGGCCATACACACCACCAGAGGGTTCTATGCCGCCCATTGATTAGGCACACCTTTCAACACTGAGCTTACTCGTAGAGGGCACCTTTGGTGCCCTCTATTTTTTGTGAAACTTTTAAAGGATGATAGATTATGACAAAATGGAACATAGAAAAACACATCTTTGAGCACCAGCATTCGGAATTTTACCAGTGCGCCTTGAAGGATGTGGATCAGCCAAATTTGTACAAAACAATTTTCCCCTATGAAGAAGTATCAAAGATAGAATTCGACGACAGAATCATGTCAATGGAACCGGCGGAGGATATCTTTATAACAGACACCACCTTCAGGGATGGCCAGCAGTCGAGACCCCCCTTTACCGTGGAACAGATACTCAATCTATGGAAGATGCTGAACAAACTAAGCGGCAAAAGCGGTATCATAAGACAGTCGGAATTCTTTCTTTACACCGATAAAGACAGAGAAGCGTTAGATCGATGTCTCGAGATGAACTTCAGGTACCCGGAGATTACCGGATGGATCAGGGCCAAAAAGGAAGACATTCCCCTGGTCAAAAATGCCGGACTACGGGAGACAGGTATCCTTACATCGGTATCCGATTACCATATATTTCTTAAGCTGGGACTCACAAGGAAAAAGGCTCTGGACGCTTATCTTGGTATAGTTAAATCAATCCTGGACGCCGGCATTGTCCCAAGGTGCCACTTTGAGGACATAACAAGGGCAGATGTCTACGGATTCTGCGTACCGTTCGCCATAGAATTGATGAAGCTCCGGGAAGAAAGCGGCATCGATATCAAGATACGACTCTGCGACACACTGGGTAACGGGATAAGTTATCCACAAGCAGCTCTTCCCCGCAGCGTGCCTAAAATGGTGCGAGCGTTCATCGACGATGCCGGTGTACCGGGACATCTTCTCGAATGGCATGGTCACAATGATTTCCATAAGGCCCACATAAATTCCGCCACTGCCTGGCTCTATGGATGCGGCGGTGTAAACGGAACGCTTTTGGGATTAGGTGAGAGAACAGGTAATACCGCCATAGAGGGCCTCATAATGGAATATATCGGCCTGAGGGGCAACGAAGCAGAGATTGACACAACCGTCATCACCGAAATAGCCGATTATTGCGAAAAGGAAATAGGCATAAAGATCCCGGATGATATGCCCTTCGTTGGCTCCGATTTTAATGTTACGAGGGCAGGCGTTCACGTGGACGGATTGATCAAGAATGAAGCGATATACAATATATTCAATACTGAAAAAATACTGAACAGACCGGTACTGATAGAGATTACCGACAAATCAGGCAAGGCCGGGATCGCGCAGTGGATGAATATACGTCTTGGCTTGAAGGGAGAAGACGGGATATCAGAAAGACACCCCGGCATCTCAAAGATATACAAGTGGATAACCGGCGAATACGAGTCGGGCAGGATAACCAGCATCTCTCACGAAGAGATGGAAAAGAAGGTTAAAAAGTTCCTCCCGGAACTGTTCATGTCTGATATGGAAAAGATAAAACACAACGCGTCACAGGCGGCAATCAAGGTTGTTGAAGAGACTGTCGAACGCCCTGAAATGAAGACTATGAAGGCCGAGTTGCAGGAACCCGTCATGCAGCAAGTGATCGATGAGAATCCTTCCATTCAATGGACCTACGTGGTTGACATAAACGGTATTAAGACCACAAAGAACATCACCAGCATAGCCGACAGGGCAAAATACGAAAACTTCGGCGTGGGAACAGACTATTCAGACAGAGAATGGTACTATGGCCCCCTGCAGTCGGGGAAAGTTCATGTGAGCAACTTCTACATATCAAGGATGACGGGGGCATTGTGCATAACGGTGTCAGCTCCCATTGTAGATGACAATGATGATATCATCGGCATATTCAGCGTGGACATCAAGTTCGAGGAATGGGTAAGCAGCGTTGAGGATATAGCCGAGGCGACAAGACTCGCCCTGAAATCGGAATACGAAGCGAAAAAGAGGAAGGATAGGGGATAATCAGGAGGCTAGCGCACCACCCACTGATCAAACGGCAACTCTTCCGGCTCGAGATCAGAGGGGGCCAGTTCCGCTATGAAACGAGACGGCGCAGTGTCCCTGTTCCATCCGCTTCCAGTGCGGTTCACCAGAGGATGACAGAAGTACAGGTGATCCTTCGCTCTGGTGGTTGCAACATAGAAAAGTCTTCTCTCTTCATCTTCACCACCGGGCTCCCTCAACGCGCGTGCCAGCGGAATCATGCCCTCTGAGCACCAGATCATGAACACCACCGACCATTCAAGACCCTTGGCCTGGTGGATAGAACTCAGGACAACTTTGTAATTATTATCCTCTGTCCTGTAAGGTTCTTCCTCCGCTATGTTAGTCATCAACGCGAGATCGCTCAGAAATTCTTCAAGTGAACCAAATTTAGAAGAGAAATTTGATAATTGTTTCAGATCATCTTCACGTGAGGCCGTGTCCCCATATTTTGCCTCCACACACTCCCTGTAACCACCATTAAGAATGGCACCTGTAATTTCTGTCAGGGCATTAGTAGCGGACAGATCCATAATATCTTCCAGTGTATCCCTGAATTTCCTGATACCGGGCACGGCGGCCTTTGGAACGCATTCCAGAAACTCATCAGAAAAGGCGGCGGCGATTGGTTCATCGTGGGAAGATACAAAATTCCATATCCTGCCCGCTGTCACCTCCCCTATCTTGTCGTAAAGCTTCATCACCCTCTTCCACGCGATTTCATCAAGGGGGTTCGCTGCAATCCTCATAAACGCGGTCACATCCTTTATGTGGGCCTGTTCAAAAAACCTGATCCCGGATCTTATCTCAAAGGGAATGCCCCTCCTGACCAGCTCCATCTGCAATTCCATGGAGTGATAATGGGCCCGGTAGAGTACAGCTATTTCTCCCACAGGCATGCCATTATCGACCAGTTCGATTATGCGCTGGGCGACAAAATCGGCTTGCTGCAGAACATTCCTGACAGGGACAAAAACAGGCCTGACACCCTTCTTCCTGACCGCCCTCAGCTCCTTTTGAAACTGCCTCGAATTGTTTTCGATGCTCATATTCGCAAAGTGAAGAATTTCCGGTGTGCTCCTGTAATTGGTCTCTAGCTTAAATATCTTCGCGTCCGGATACTTTTCGGGAAACCTGATAATATTGGCAAAATTCGCCCCCCTGAAAGAATATATGCTTTGTGAATCGTCCCCCACCACCATCAGATTCTTATGATAACCGGCAAGAAGATCAAGTATCTCCGCCTGGATGATATTGGTGTCCTGATACTCATCCACAAGTATATGCCGGAATTTTTCTGAATATTCATCCCTTATATCAGGAAAACCGGTCAACAACTCACACCAGTTAATAAGGATGTCATCAAAATCCATCACATTCAGTTCTCTTTTTCTGATCCGGTAACGCAGAGCAACCTTGAGAATATCGGTAATGCAATGGGAAAAACTGCGATATCTGTTTGCAATTATATCTTCTGGTTTTATTCTGGTATTGGAAGAGAGGCTTATAATATCGCCCAAAACATTGGGCTTGGGGAAATTTCCATCCGCGGTATGGATTCCAAACTCTTTTACGCACGTATTCAGAAGCTGTCTGGAATCCTCCGCGTCTACAATTGAATAGCTCCTCTCATAACCGAGAAACCCGGCGTGTTTCCTGAGTATGCGGTTTCCCACATGGTGAAAAGTTCCGCCCCACAGCCTCCCCGGATCCACATCCACAAGCGTTTCAACGCGGGAAAGCATGGAGCGCGCGGCCTTGTTTGTAAATGTGGCAAGCAGGATATGTTCCGGTTCTGTCCCCTGCTCTATCAGATGGGCAACCCTGTACGTCAGCGCGCGCGTCTTGCCGCTTCCGGCGCCGGCGATTACGAGGATGGGGCCTCCTTCGGCCTTCACCACATCAAGTTGCTCGGGGTTGAGCTCTTTTTCGTAGTCAATCACGTTTTCTGCTTACGAGGCAAGACCGCCCGGCCTCAAGCCTTGAGGCTCTTTTTAATCTCTACAACAGTATCTTTGCTGCTGAGAGAAACAAAATTCCTGAGAAGACCCTTTTCTCCATAAAACCCGATCAGAGGCGCGGTCTTTTCGTTGTATGTCTCCAGACGGTTGAGTATCGCTTCCTCGGTCTCGTCATCGCGCTGGATGACAGGACTGCCGCATTTTTTGCACATTCCGTCCGGCGTGGGGGGGTTGCTCTTGATATTATATATTTCCTGACATTCAGGATTAGAACAGGTCCTTCGCGTGGTAAGACGATCCAGTATAACGTCTCTTGGAACCTCAAGATTTGCCACGAAATCCAGAGCGATACCCAGCCTGCCTAAAAGCCCCTCAAGCGCTTCGGCCTGCGGGATCGTCCTCGGGAAACCATCGAGAATAAACCCCTTTCCGCAATCATCTTCCCGCAGACGAACCTCCATAATCTCCATAATCAGAGAATCCGGAACCAGATCACCGGCATCCATATACGCTTTCGCCTTCTTACCAAGATCAGTTCCGTCTTTTACAGCGGCTCGCAGAATATCCCCTGTCGAGACCTGCACAGAACCGTCAATCTCCGAAAGAAGCTTGGCCACAGTGCCCTTTCCGGCCCCGGGCGCACCCAAAAGTACTATCTTCATGTTCAATAACCTCCGTTAATACCGGGGACAGAACCCGCTTCGATCCCGACATGTCGGGATCGGGCTCGTACCACCGGATAGACTATAATTTGAATGGGACGTTATATAGGTGAAACAAGCGCTGGGGTCAAGGAAATAGATAACGAAAGATTGATGCAAGTGACAGCTTACCTGTCCGCGTGAAAAAGCAGGTTAATACCGCTTGCACCTGCAAGTCTTCACAATCACCTTGCATTGAGGGGCAAGGATTACTGGTTGAAAGTGACGACATTTATAAGAAAAGGCAAGCAAGTACTCGGGAACGCAGTTCAGGTACCGGTAAATGACCTTACTTAAGATGGGGAAGGCGTCGTATATCTC
>JAUXBI010000132.1 GCA_030619435.1 Syntrophaceae bacterium | reverse complement strand
GATCTTCGATGGCTCTCTTGATCACGCCCCTGTTTTTAGCATCAATTTCAGGCAGGTCAGAATTTTTAACGTCCGGATGGTATTTGAGTTTGCATGCCATTGCCTTTTCACGAGAGCCGATTCTTAAGACCAAACATCATCATGGTTTAGCGCCTTAGAGTCATTCCATGATTTTTCCCTTTTTTCGGCAAATCCGGAAAGGGCGATATCCTCTTGAATCTCCATGGCCTCTTTGAGCAAATCCCTGACCTTGGCGGACAATGAGACGTTATCCTTTTCTGCCAGAAGCCGGACATCATGGTAAAGCAAGTTGTTCAGGACTACATTTATACGTGGATTTTGAGCTGGCATGATCTTTCCCTCCGGATAAAATTAAGGCTAAGTGTAACAGTAGTGACACACCATGTCAAATTAAAAAAACGGTGAGTATGGGTGACCCCAGCGTTTTCTGACAACGCAAAGTTGTAAAAAATACCATGTACATGTAAAAAGTCCTTGCAAAAAGTATCATGCCTGTGAATAAATTTCTTACCTCATTCATCTGATTCTCATGCCACGCCTTTTACCGGGTACAGACATAGCCAGATATAGAAACTTGACCTCATATACGTTTGGGCATAGTATTTGCTTAACAATTTGTGTTACGATTGCCATATTGTTTGAAACACCTTTAACCTGTTTGTGGAGAGAAACAAAGCAATGTATATATCTTTTCAGGAATATCCCATAGAGCCGGTTGTCATAGACAGCATCTCTGTGAAGTTCATGAGACAGTCTAAGTTTGTTCCACTGAAGATCGAAGATGGTATCCTCAGGGTAGCGATGGCCGATCCGGAGGACTTTTATATCATTGACGCCCTGAAGCTCGCCTGCGGGCTGAATGTCGATGCCCGCAGAGGCAGGGAAGATGAAATACTCGATGCCGTTGAGAGGATGTACGGTGCGGGAAGTCAGTCGCTGGAAACAATAATCGAAGAAGCGGACAAAAACATCTATGATATCTCCGCAGGAAACATCGAGGATGCAGACCATCTGAGAGATCTTGCCTCGGAGGCCCCGATTATCAGGCTGGTCAACAGACTCATCCTGAATGCCGTGGATATGAAGGCCAGCGATATCCATTTTGAGCCTTTCGAGAATGAGTTCAAAGTGAGATATCGTATAGACGGTGTGCTCCATGAGGTTGAATCGCCCCCGAGCCGCCTTCAGGCTGCCATAATCTCGCGTGTCAAAATCATGGCAAAGCTCGATATCGCGGAGAGGAGGCTTCCTCAGGACGGGAGGATAAAGCTCAAGGTCTCGGATAAAGAGATAGACTTCAGAGTTTCCACCCTGCCCACGCTCTTTGGAGAGAGCCTCGTGATGAGAATACTGGACAGAGAGACCCTTATCCTTGATCTGGAAAACCTGGGATTTCCAGAGGAACTCCTCGATGAGTACGCAGACCTGGTAGCTCAGCCTTACGGGATGATACTGGTCACGGGACCTACGGGAAGCGGCAAGACATCCACGCTTTATACAACCCTTTCCAAAATAAACTCTTCCGAGAAGAAGATTATCACCCTTGAGGAGCCGGTGGAATACCAGCTGAGAGGAGTCAATCAGATACAGGTCAACCCTAAGATCGGCATGTCCTTCGCCAACGGACTTCGTTCCATTGTCCGTCAGGATCCAGATATTATACTGGTGGGCGAAATCAGGGACAAGGAAACCGCCGAAATTGCCATCCAGTCGGCCCTTACAGGACATCTTCTTTTCAGCACTCTGCATACCAATGACGCAGCAGGAGCCATTACAAGACTACTCGATATGGATGTGGAAAATTTTCTCCTCAGCTCAACGTTGCTGGGTGTACTGGCGCAAAGACTGGTAAGAGTCATCTGTCCTGCTTGCAGGGAGATAATTAAGCCGGAGGAGAAGCTTTTGAGATCGATGGGTGTCAGTCCCGATGAGGTAGCTGATACGGACTTCTTTGCCGGAAAAGGGTGTGAAGAGTGCAGGGGCACCGGGTTCAAGGGAAGGACGGCTATTTTTGAATATCTCTCCGTTAACGACAGTATCAGGAAGGAAATCATGGCAAGATCCAGCACCGAAAGGATCAAAGACGTCGCCGCTGAAAACGGGATGACGGTGTTGCGGCAGGATGGATGGAGGAAGGTCAGGGAGGGGATTACCACCATAAAGGAAGTATTGAGGGTGACGCTTGAAAAATAGTATGCAAACCTTTGTATATAAAGCTACCGATTCTGCCGGCAAGGTTGTCAGTGGTACTCTTGAGGCCTCCGGGACCAAAGACGCGGTTGCCATGCTTCAGGACATGGGATATATTCCGATCAGGATTTCGCCCGCCGGGGGACACCGGTGGCTTAATGTTGATCTTTCAAAGAGCCTTTCGTTGTTTCAGAGGGTTTCCACGAAGAATGTAGTGACCTTTACCCAGGACTTGTCCACGCTGCTTGGAGCCGGTCTGCCGGTTGACAGGGCCCTGGCGATATTGATCGACGTGGCGGACAACGAGAAATTCAAAGATGTTATTGGTGATATTCTCAAAACGGTCCAGGGAGGAAGCTATCTTTCGGACGCGCTGGGGAAACATCCCCGTATCTTTTCAACCTTTTATGTCAATATGGTGCGGGCGGGTGAGGCGGGAAGTGTGCTGGAATCTGTGCTGGATCGACTGAGCATATTCCTGGAAAACTCCCAGGATCTCAGAGATTACATAAAGTCATCCATGGTATATCCTCTCTTCCTCGTTTTCGTGGGTGGTATTTCGATCATTGTTCTTCTCACCTTTGTCGTGCCTAAATTCTCGATCATATTTTCGGATATGGGGCAGGCAGTGCCGGCGTCCGCGCGGTTCCTTCTCGGACTCAGTGATGTGTTGAAACATTACTGGTTTGTGATCCTCGGCGGGTTGGGTGCAGGCTATTATTTCTTCATGCGGTATGTGAGTACCCCCTCCGGACGCCTGAAAATGGATCAGTATAAGATGAAACTGCCGGTAAGCGGTGATTTTGTCAGAAAGGTTGAGGTTGCAAGGTTTACACGCGCGCTGGGCACCCTTACGGAGAGCGGAGTTCCTATTCTCCAGGCTCTTAAACTGGTTACGGACATTGTAAGTAACCAGGTGATCGCACGTTCCATGGCAAATGTCTATGACAGGGTCAAAGAGGGAGAGCGGCTGTCGAAACCGCTCAGTGATATGGGCCTGTTTCCCCCACTTGCGATACAGATAATAACGGTGGGCGAGGAGACGGGAAAACTTGACGAGATGCTGCTCAGAGTAGCCGAGAACTACGAGAAAGTGGTAAGGAATATGGTCAGGAGATTTATCAGCCTGTTAGAGCCAACCATGATCCTTATAATGGGATTAATAGTTGGTTTCATAGTTATATCCATGCTGATGGCGATATTCAGCATGAATGAGATGCCTTTTTGAAGGGAGTGTTTTAGAGGTGAGAAAAAAACAAAAGGGATTTACACTTATTGAAGTACTGATCGTTATGGTGATCCTGGGGCTCCTTGCCGCGCTGGTGGGACCGAGGATGTTCGGAAAGGTGGGCAAGTCGAAACAGAAGGCTGCCAAGTCCCAGATAGCGCTTCTCGAAACGTCTCTGGATACGTTCCGGCTTGACATGGGCAAGTATCCGGCCGGGGATGAGGGTCTTCAGGCGTTGAGAGAAAAGCCGGAAGATTCCGAAGACTGGGACGGGCCTTATCTCGCGAAGGAAGTTCCTCTCGATCCGTGGGGAAACGCTTATGTCTACGTCTGTCCCGGGGAACATGGAGACTATGACATCATTTCGCTGGGGGCTGATAAGAACCCCGGTGGCGAGGGAGAGGATATGGACATTGTGAGCTGGAAAGGTATAGGAAAATGAAGCGGGGCGGTTTGTTTTCTTTGAAACGCTCCGGAGCGAAGGGTTTTACTCTCCTGGAGCTCATAATTGTCCTGATAATAATAGGTATCGCCTCGGCGCTTGTGGTGCCACGTCTGGTTGGGGGAATGGGCAGTCTGGACGTGCGAACCGCGGCTGGAAAGGTGGCGGCCTCTCTGAGATACGCCAGAAGCCAGGCAGTGTCGCAGAAGATAAACTATACGGCGATTTTTGATCTCGCGCATAAACATCTGACAATAATACCCTCCAGTAAAAGTGCCGGCGGGGGAGATGAAGATGGTGCGGAAGTTGGGGAAAAAAGTGCGGGCATACAGGGGAAAACATACGATTTGCCCGGGAGGGTTTTCTTTGAAAGAGTTCCCGAGGGGAATGAGTATATGAGTGATGAAGAGATTGACGCCGAAATCTTCCGGATTGGATTCTATCCGAGTGGGGGTTCCGACGGGGGAGAAATAGCCCTGGTAAATGAGCGGAGCAGGCGGTACACCGTGCGGGTGGATATTATCACAGGAACCGTGAAGGTGGCGCGCGGAGGAGATAAATGAGACTTTGTCTTGGGGAATCCGGATGTGTAGTCCCCCGGGACCGTGCCGCTGAAATCTGGATGAGAAGAGTCTTGTCGCGGGTGTTTCGTGTTGGTCCGGAGCGGCCGGGGAACCGCCGTTGCGGGGGGTTCACCCTTATAGAAGTTCTCGTTGCCATATCTGTGCTGGCCATCTGTCTTGTGGTGATCCTCCAGCTTTTTTCAGGGGGTCTGAAATCCGGGAAATTGTCGGACGAGTATACACGGGGTGTCTTTCACGCGAGAGAAAAAATGGAGGGAATTCTCCTCTCGGATAATATGGAAGAGGGGATTACGGAGGGCGAGTTTGAAGATGGTTTCAGGTGGAAGGCGGATATTGTCCGCATGGAGCAGAGAGAAGAAGAGGTCTCGCGGCTTCCCTTCGATACCTTCAATATAGCTGTTGAAATCTCATGGGGTCCGGAAGGCCATGAAAAACATCTCAAGATAGATACGATAAAGGTTGCCGAGAAACTGAAAGCTGATAGCGCATAGCGCATAGAGCATGGCGCATAGTGCAAGAATTTTACAATTAAGGGCATAATATGGCATGTGGCGACAACAGAGGCTTTACACTGCTGGAACTGTTGATCTCATTAACCATTCTCTCGCTGATCACCCTGCTTGTATTTGGAGCTTTTCGTATAGGGATCAGGGCATGGGAAAAGGGAGAGAGGAATATAGATGGACGTCAGAGAGAAAGGATTGTCCTGGATCTGATAAAGCGTCAGCTTGCGTCCATACCCGTCGATACGGTGAAGGGGCAAAAGGCCCTTGCCCTGAAAGGCGACAGCAAGTCCGTGGGATTTGTGT
>JAUXBI010000144.1 GCA_030619435.1 Syntrophaceae bacterium | reverse complement strand
CCTCAAAACAGGGAATCTTCCCATAGTTTCCGAGCTTGCAGAAAAAAAATCAGATCCTTTCCAGATACTCATTTCCACGCTTATCAGTCTCAGAACAAAGGACGAGGTTACAGGGATAGCCACCAGGAAGCTCTTCGTGCTGGCCAGCACCCCTTCGGAGATGTTGAAGCTCTCTGAAGATCAAATCATCAGCGCTATTTATCCCGCTGGTTTTTACAGAAACAAGACGAAGACGATACTTCATGTCTGCCGGGAACTGGTCGAAAAATACAATTCCCATGTTCCCGACAGTATTGACGAGTTGCTGACGCTGAAAGGAGTGGGGAGGAAAACCGCCAATCTGGTTGTCACTCTGGGCTACGGGGGCAAGGGAATATGCGTGGATACGCATGTCCACAGGATCTCAAACCGCCTGGGTTATGTGAAAACGAGTACACCCGAAGAAACTGAATATGCCCTGAGGGGAAAACTACCCTCGATGTACTGGATAGATTACAATACAATCATGGTGGCATTCGGAAGGAATGTCTGCCGGCCAACCTCGCCAATGTGCAGCAAATGCCCTGTCTCGACCTATTGTCAGAGGCGGGGGGTTACAAGAAGCCGCTGACGGTTTTTGCAGGCGATTTTTTATTCCGGTTTTTCTTTTGACGCACAGCTATCTTGTTTTTATACTGAATGCATACAAAGCACTGCCCGGTTGGAGACTCAATGAAAAAACTGGCTATTATCTTTGTCCTGCTCATCATACCATTGCAGGCCAATGCTTATGAAGGTTTTAATAAAATCGTAAAATATGACAGGTATTTTTCGAAGTATTCCAAACGATATTTCGGACCTGGTTTTGACTGGCGTTATTTTAAGGCCCAGGCAATCGCCGAATCGAGACTGAAGGCAAATGCAAAATCGCATGTTGGAGCCTTGGGAATTATGCAGATTATGCCTCGGACATTCAAGGATATCGCCAGCAAAAATCCCTATGTTCAGGGCGGGATCACACGCCCCCGCTGGAACATAGCGGCAGGTATCTATTATAATAGAACGCTCTGGAAGGAATGGAAAGCCAGACGTCCTTTCCAGGACCGGATAAATTTTATGTTTGGTTCCTATAACGCCGGCAAGGGCAACATAATCAAGGCTCAACGAATTGCCGGAAAGCAATTCCTGAACGAAAATCTGTGGGAATCCATAGAGCAGACCTTGCCGAAGGTTACAGGGAAAAATAGCGGTGAGACAATCGGGTACATTAAAAAGATCAACAAGATCAAGGAGGTTTTAAAATAATGGATATCTCCATAATGGCATTAAACATCAGTTACGCAATATTCGGGGCTATACTCACAGTGGTATGTATGTTGATAGGCTACAAAATATTCGACAAGATAACGCCTTTTGACACATCCCGGGAGCTGGCGGAGAAGAACATAGCCGTCGGAATTGTTGTGGGATCTGTTTTTATCGGGTTGGGTATTGCGGTAGGGCTTGTTATTGGAATGGGACTCAATTAGTGTACATCCATAAATAAAATAACGACACTATTAAGTGCTCAGTTTAGATGAGGCCCCTTATTTCAGTGTCCAGACCATACCTTCCGGTGTATCGTGAATGATTATCCCCATCGCCGAAAGTTTTCCCCTCAAGTGATCGGATTTTTCCCAGTCACCGGCGGTTCTGGCCTTTTTTCGCTCTTCCATCAGCCTTGAGGCATCTCCGCCAAGTGTTTCCTCCTCGAAATTCATTATGCGAAGGATGGAATTTATTCCTTTCATAGTGTCGAGAATCATGTCTCTTTGCTTTATGTTAAGCTGTTTTCGGGTCAGGGAAATATTTGTCTTTCTGACAAATTCGAACACGCAGGCAAGGGCTTCAGAGATATTGAAGTCGTCATCCATCGCTTCAGCAAATCCCTTCCTGATGTCATAGAGAAGCTGATCCACATCCGCGTGACCGTCTCCTGGAATGAAGCGTATCAATCTCTGTATGAAGTTATTCAGCCTCTTAATTGTATTGCATGCAGTATCCAGTGCGCCGAATGAAAAACTCAGTGGTTTCCTGTAGTGAGAGCTGAGGAGAAAATACCTGATTTCCCTTCCGGAGTACCCCCTTTTTTCAAGATCGCTCACCGTGAAAAAATTGTCCGTGGACCGGGACATCTTCTTGCCTTCCATCATGACAAGTTCGGATGCGAGCCAGTAGTTTGCGATCCTTTTCCCGGTAGCAGCTTTTCCTATCGCCATGACGTTCTCACAGTGCGGGAAGATGATGTCGGATCCACTGATGTAGATGTCAAAGGTTTCTGCCAGGCATTCCATGGCTAGGGCCGCACATTCAAGGTGCCAGCCCGGTCTTACATTTCCCCACCTGGTCTTGAAATATATACCCTTTTTTAATTCCGTTAGAGTCGATCTCTTTAAGAGGGTAAAGTCCACGGGACTGTCCTTTTCATAATTATCCCGGTCGACTGTGCTCGAATGCCTTACATTCTCCAGATCTATATTTGATAAGAGTCCGTAATCGTCGAGCCGCGATATGTCGAAATAGACAGATCTCAATTTCTCGTAGGCATAGCCCTTTTCCACGAGTCTTTCCACCAGATTGATCATTGAATCGACGTTCTCACTCGCCGCCGGATAGGTATTGCTGTCATGAGTGATGTCAAGTTTGTCCAGATCACAGAAAAATGTTTCAATGTGTCCCTTTGTGAATTTCCCGATATCCATACCAACCCTGTCAGCACCACTTATAGACCTGTCGGCCAAGTCTATAATGTTGGAGACGTGATTGACCTTGTATCCCTTGAATGCCAAGTATCTGGATATCATATCCGATACAACAACGCGCCGGTAGGTTCCTATGTGGGGAACATCGTGCACGGTCGGGCCGCACGAATGTATAAGGATCTGAGCAGTATCTATCGGTCTGAAGGGTTCTTTGTTCCTGGTGAGTGTATTGTACAGGCAAAGCGAGGTCTCTTCCCTGTCTGCAAAGAGTTCTGTACTGAGATATCTCTCTCCGCTGTCCGGGAAGATTACAACAATCAATCCTTTTTTCATCTCCCTGGCTTTTTCCAAGGCCACGTACATCGCCGCGCCGGAACTCATGCCTGCCAAGATCCCCTCCTCTCTTGTGAGTCTTCTTGCCATTTCGAAGGCATCGTCATCCAGTATGTTGATCTTTTCATCCAGGCGTCCCCTGTCAAAGATGCCCGGCTGGTATGACTCCTTCATGTTTTTAAGACCCTGTATTTTGTGATGAAGGTATGGTTCTACGCCTATAATTCTGATGTCTCCATTATATTCCTTGAGTTTTCTGGAAATGCCCATGGCAGTGCCGGATGTACCCAGTGTAGTCACTACCATTGTTACCTTCTTGTCTGTCTGGTGCCAGATTTCTTCCGCCGTGCCGTAATAATGGGCCATTAAGTTATTTTCGCTGTTAAATTGATCGGTGGCAAAGTACTTTTCCGGATTCTCGCGTAACATATCGTACGCTACTTCTATCGCTCCATCAGTTCCAAGATTCGCAGGCGTTAAACATAACTGTGCCCCCATGGCCTTCAGTATTTTCTTTCTTTCTTCGCTGGCCGATTCAGGCATGGTCAGGATAAGACTGTATCCCTTTACCGCCGCCACCAGGGCGAGACCTATGCCGGTGTTTCCGCTTGTGGCTTCAAGGATAGTTTTCCCGGTAGTAAGTAATCCCTTTTCCTCAGCCTTCTCTATCATGTAGAGAGCAGTTCTGTCCTTTATCGAACCACCAGGATTGGATCCCTCTAACTTCGCATATATTCTGACTTTTTTGTTGGGATTAAGGTTGCGGATCTCCACGAGAGGGGTGTTACCGACCAGATCCAAGATATTATCGTAGCTTTTTTTCATTGGTTGAAGAATAGACATTAATACTGGTTAACTGTCGAATTTCGGTATGGGAATCTTTACGAACGGGACACCTTCTTCTCTGAGGGTATCCTCTTCGTTTTTAGTTACAGTTCCCTTTATATTTCTGCTATCTTCCTCGCCTGTGTATATCTTAAGTGCAACTTCAGCAAATTTACCGCCGACATCTTCAAATGTCTTGTCTATGTATTCGTTGAACATCCGGAGCGCTTTTACAGGAGACAGATTTTTGTAATTCTTATCCAATCCCCCGGTTTCCTTTCCCATAACCGTGATAGAGGAAGGCACTATCTCTATGTTCGAACTTCCACACACCGGACATGAGACGAGTTTTTTCTCTTTCTGTTCCTCAAAGGCCGTACGGTCGTTGAACCAGCCCTCGAATATGTGATTTTTCTCACACCTAAGGTCGTATATTATCACTTCGCCTGTTC
Organism: Syntrophaceae bacterium; assembly: GCA_030619435.1. Taxonomy (GTDB): domain Bacteria; phylum Desulfobacterota; class Syntrophia; order Syntrophales; family UBA2210; genus UBA2210. Next base: position 333 of record JAUXBI010000144.1, on the reverse strand, counting down.
CTCTTTTCCTGTACGCCTGCCACGATTTCTCAATATCATGAACTCTGGCCTGAAACAAGCCATGATGCTACTTTAGCGAATATTCCGGCAATTTTCATTTTTTTATGGACATTTGGGGGCAAATTATATAGTCAGAGCTTCTGTCGGGATGTGGCCCAGTCTGGTAGGGCACTGCGTTCGGGACGCAGGGGTCGCGCGTTCAAATCGCGCCATCCCGACCATTTTTCATTCACAGATTACATGGATTGTTCTAATCCCTTGAAAGACAATACGAAACCTGTAGAGTCTAATACTTCAAGGGGCAGTTTATGACTCTATCTTTCTATCCGATGG
>JAUXBI010000043.1 GCA_030619435.1 Syntrophaceae bacterium | reverse complement strand
TGCTGCTCCAGCTTTCTCAACAACTTTGCGCTTGTGTCGATAAAGATGGCCAAGGTGCAGAATATGCTGCTTAATCCGGAGAAGATATCCGGTCTTTGTGGCAGACTTATGTGCTGTCTTGCGTTTGAACATGAAATTTATGTGAAAGCAAAAAAGAATATGCCTAAATGTGGAAAGACTGTGACCACCACGGAAGGAAGCGGCAAAGTAGTGAGACAAAACATCCTTGAAGAAATGGTTGTTGTGGATCTCGGTGATGGAAAAGAGGTGGAGGTGCCTGTACGTGAGATCCAGAGGAAAAACAGAGACTGGAAACCACCAACAAAGAATAAGGAATAAGGGCAGGTCATAACAGGCCCTGACTTTTCGGAGAGAAGCATGAAGAATTTTTACGTCACTACACCCATATATTATGTGAATGCGTCTCCGCATATAGGACACGCATATACCACCATCGTAGCCGATGTTATGACACGGTTCCACCGGATGGCCGGATACCGGTCCTATTTTCTAACCGGTACTGACGAGCATGGAGACAAGGTCGCGGAGGCGGCAGGACAGGCCGGCGAAACCCCCCAGGATTATGTGGATAGGATAAGCGGGCAATTCAGGGCCCTTTGGCCGAAGCTTGCGATAACCAATGACTATTTTGTCAGGACAACGGATAAAGACCATGTAGAAGTGGTCAGGTCAATACTACAGAAGGTATATGACGCGGGGGACATCTATTTCGGTGAGTATGAGGGATATTATTGCGTGGGATGTGAGCGATTCTACAGGGAGAGCGAACTGGTGAATGGGATGTGCCCCGATCACCACACGGTTCCCGAGACCAGAAAAGAAAGCAATTATTTCTTCAGAATGAGTAAATATCAGGAATGGCTGATTGGATATATCAAGGATAATCCTGACTTTATCAGACCTGAAAGATACAGGAATGAGGTGCTCGCCTTTTTGAGAGAACCGCTTGAAGACCTCTGCATATCAAGGCCCAAGACAAGGCTGACATGGGGCATAACGCTCCCCTTTGATGAAGATTATGTAACCTATGTGTGGTTTGACGCGCTGATAAATTATCTGACGGGGATAGGATATCCTGACAGTGAAAAAGTTAAGACTTTCTGGCCAGTTTCTCAGCACCTGATAGCTAAGGATATTCTCAAGCCGCATGGCATCTACTGGCCCACCATGCTTAAAGGGGCGGGGATAGAGCCTTACCAGCATCTGAACGTGCATGGGTACTGGAACATTGACCGGAACAAGATGTCGAAAAGCCGCGGGACGGTGGTGAAACCCCTCGATCTGAAGGACAAGTATGGTCTGGATGCCTTTCGATATTTTCTCATGAGGGATATGGTCTTCGGTCTTGATTCGAACTTCAGCGAGGATGCCTTCGTCCAGAGGATAAACTCCGATCTGGCGAATGACCTGGGAAACTTGGTCAGCAGGTCTCTCTCAATGGCGGTGAAATATTGTAACAGCCAAGTGCCTGAGGCAGTTGGCCATCCTGATGATGCTCCTCTTATCGAAAGGGCGACAAAGCTCCTTCCTGAAGTGGAAAATTCTTTTCAGTCCCTGATGTTCCATAAGGCCCTCATTTCCATATGGGACTTTATCAACCTGACAAACAGGTACATAGTGGAACAGGAACCCTGGGTTCTTGCCAAAAATCCTTCTTCCAAAGCAAGGCTGGACACGGTTATCTACAATATACTGGAAGCCCTTCGCATTATTGCCATCCTGCTCTTTCCCTTTATACCGGATTCTGCCGGGGATATCTTGACCAGACTCGGCATAGAGGATATTGAATCGCAAAACTTTGACAGTATATGTACATGGGGCGGCCTTTCGGAGGGCAATGGCCTCACTCGCGGCAAATCCCTGTTTCCCCGTGTGGAATATGAAAAACCGGAGAATACGCCCGAGGGAAAGCTTACAGACATAAAAGAAGAGATACCTTTTAAGGATTTTGAGAAGATTGACATGAGAGTGGCGCGGGTTGTTGAAGCCGAAAGAATCAGGAATTCAGACAAGCTGCTGAAGCTGAAAATTGATGTTGGCGAAGAGAGAACCATCGTTGCGGGGATCGGCAAAAGCTACAGGCCTGAAGATCTTGTAGGGAAGAAGATAACCGTCATACTGAATCTGAAACCGGCGAAACTGATGGGAGTAGAGTCACACGGCATGCTTCTGGCGGCGGATGCGGGAGACAAGATTTCACTGGCGTCCTTTGATGACGATGCGGCCGTCGGTACAAAGCTAAGTTAATACGCCTGTCGTCTGTACAGTGGACATATTACACCGACCCCTCTTTATATTCGGGAACTATGAAACCATGTAGATTACCGGGTATCCCGGCCGTTGTTTTTCTTCTTGCCCTGTTTCTTATGGCTGGGTGCAGCCCACAGCAAATTCCTTCCCATAACTATCACCCGCTTACAAAAGAAAAAAAGTTGAACCGGATGGGCTACGCTATTCAGGTTGGCGCCTTTTCAAAGGTTGAGAATGCCGCCCGACTTGTCAATTGTCTGAACAGCGACAATCTGGATGCATATTATTTCCTTTACGATAAAGGACTGTATAAAGTTCGCTTTGGTAGTTTTGAATCATGGGAACTCGCCTGCAGAGAGGCTGAAATCCTGAGGGCAATGGGAGTCATAGATGAATTCTACATCGTCCGTCCGGACGATTATTCCATAACGAAGAAACAGGAATATGGTGAAACATACTGTAGAGATGAGATAGTTAAGACGGCCAGGAATTTTATTGGTGTCCCCTATCAATGGGGCGGTTCTTCCGCCGAGAAGGGATTTGATTGCAGCGGGCTTGCGATGGCCGTTTACAGACTGAATGGCCTGAAGCTTCCGCGCACGTCAGGTGAACAGTATAAAACAGGCGACTGGGTCAGCCGGGGGAAACTGGCAAAGGGTGACCTGGTGTTCTTTGATACCCGCGGCAGCGGAAGGATCTTCCATGTGGGAATATATGCCGGCCAGGATAAATTTATCCATGCACCACGAACGGGTAAAACGGTGCGTACAAGCTCACTCTCAAATCAATACTACAAAAAACGATATGCCGGCGCTAGATCTTATCTGTAGTTATACCGGGATCTATTGCGGAGCTGCCCATATCCCTTATCTAAATTCACTGATGCATGTTATTTCCGGTTGCCCGCAGGTATTGCCTGTGGTATTTCTTTCGTCACATGTATAAGAATACAGCCTGGGAGGAAAGGATATGAAAGATAGATTTGATGTGGTAGTCGGTATCCCCTCTTACAACGAATCACAGACAATAGGTTATGTTACCAGAATGGTTGGAGAGGGACTTGCTGAATATTTTCCTGATGCGGCAAGTATCATCGTCAACTGTGACAACAACAGCCCGGACGGCACTAAAGAGGCGTTCCTTTCCGCGGATGTCCCCGACAAGATCAGGAAAAAATATATATCCACGCCGGAAGGGATAAAGGGAAAGGGGAATAACTTCTACAACCTTTTCCGGTTCTGCAGGGACGCGAAGGCAAAAGTTACGATTGTTGTCGATGCAGACCTTCGATCAATCACACCCGAATGGATAAAATATCTCGGCTATCCCATAAAAGAGGGGGAGGATTTTGTCGCCCCGCTCTATTCAAGACACCAGTTCGACGCTACGATCACAAATCACCTGTGCTATCCACTCATATTCTCACTGGCAAGATTTGACGTTCGGCAACCGATAGGGGGAGATTTCGCCTTCTCGCCAAGGCTCTGTTCATGCTGGCTCGATCAGGAATGGACCGATATGACGAGGCAGTATGGAATCGACATCTTCATGTCGCTTAACGCAGTTTTCAGTGGATTCAACATCTGTGAATCGGGGCTTGGAAACAAAATCCATAACGCAAGCGCTCCAAAACTTGGAAAGATGTTTGAGGAGGTGGTCTATACGCTTTTTTCAACACTCCTCCGACACCGCCACGTGTGGCTGGAGGCCCCGCTGCTGGAGGATTCACCCGACATATATCGGCCTGAGCATACAATAAACCAATACGGCCTTGAAAAGATGATGGAACCACAGGCTCTGTCCATAGACATCCTGGGGTTGAAGAAACAATGTCGAGACGAATACGAAACGTATAAGCATCTGATAAAACAGTATTTGAACCCATATGACTACAACTGGATCCGTTATATGTTCATGGTCGACGATTATGATCTGAACACAATGATCTGGACACAGATTGTATACAGGCTCCTCTTCCTGTTTGACGACGCCCCGGAAGAAACAAAACAGGAAATTATTGATGCCCTGAAACCTCTCTATTTTGCGCGCTGTATTACTTTCGACTACACAACCTTTCGGTACAGCGCCGATTTTGTGAGAAAGGAGATAAAGAATCAATCGAGGGCGTTTCTGTCTCAGAAACCATACCTTATGGGGTTATACCTGTCAAAAGGTGAGATATATCCAGGCAAATAATTGATTACAGGGATCTGTCCCTGCGGATAAGTTCAAGAACGGCCTTGTTCCAGCCTGCCGAACCGGGCTGAGGTGCATGATAAAGCTCCGGGATGTCGATCCCAGGTTCATAAGTGCCGTCAGGCCTCTGAATCAGGACAGGATAATCAACCATCTTCAGAAACGGCAGATCGTTGACGGCATCTCCCAGTCCGACAATCAGGGCATCGGGATACTGATGACGGTAGCAATCTATAAGTATGCCGGCGGCTGTGCCCTTGTCAGTCGGACCGCTTAAATGGTTAAATCTCCCGCCACGAGTAAGCACAAGCCCATCTGATTCAACCAGTTTTTCCAACTGATTCCATTGAGCTTCATCCCCGTCAAACAGAAAAGGCTCGTCATATTCTCTCTCCTTTGCCATGGAGGAGGTCTCCATAGAAAGCCCCGTAAGACGCGAGATACTCTCCACAGACAGGGAATGAAATCCCCTGATCGGCAGAGTATCTTCCCGGATGATTCTGTCAAGAAACTCCGTCAAACGCGCATAAGGGATTTCAGATTCGACGACCAGGTAGTTACCGATTCTCCCGGCACAAGGAACAGGAAAGGGGAAATATCCTTCCGGAACAAAGATCCCGCCTCCATTTTCCGAAACAAAGGGGTGGCGGTTGCCCAGATTCCTGCGCACAGACTCGATCTCGCTCTTTGTCTTGCTGCTTATCATGACAAGAGGAATCTGAAGGGTAGATATTTCTTTGAGGGCATCCCTGGCCGGTTCATACGAATAGCTTTCGGCATCCAGAAGGGTGCCGTCCAAATCGGTAAAAACAACGATCATCACAATTCCTCTGATCCGATAATTTCTGCTACAACATCCTTCTTGAAATAATATTCACCACCCTCTAATCGCCCTGAAAAAAGGAGGCAGAAAAAGAATGAAAAATTTCTATTTCCCTACACAGAAATTTGAGAATATCCTGTCCAAGACATCGTCAGTTGTCGTCTCTCCGGCGATATCCCCCAGATGATCAAGGGCAGTCCTGATATCAAAAGCCGCTAATTCTGCGGCATTTTCGCGGGTGATGTTGTCTTTTGCTGCCACAAGAGATTCCGCGGTCTTTTCAAGGGAGATTTTATGACGAAGGTTGGTCAGGATAATGTCCGATTCTATATATTCCCCGTTATCCGATGCCAGCGAGTAGATCCTTTCCTTCAGTTCGGAAATGCCGCCACCATATTTTGCGGATATCCATAGTGGTTCCACCCCGGGTATCATTCCGGTTAGTTCCTCATCCGTTATCTTGCGCGGAAGATCCGATTTATTGATGACCAAGATTATTCTTTTCTCCCTGTTTCTGTTTATGACTTCAAAATCTTCCTCTGTAGGGCGGGCATTGCCGTCGATAAGAATAATAACCACGTCCGCGGCCAGGACTTTTTCCCATACAAATTCTATTCCTTCTTTTTCTATGGCCTCTGCGGATTTTCTGACCCCTGCCGTATCGGTGAGCTTTACGGGGATTCCCCTGATATTGATTGTTTCCTCGATGAAATCTCTCGTGGTTCCCGGGACAGGTGTAACAATGGCACGCCTCTCTCCGAGAAGCCTGTTCAGAAGACTTGATTTCCCCACATTAGGCTTTCCTGTGATTACAGCATTAAGGCCATCCCTGAAAAGCTTGCCCTCTTTATATGTTGAAAGGATGCCGTTTATACGAATGATTACGTCCTCCACATCTTTGGACAGGTTGCGATGGGGCCCGGATGACATGTCTTCTTCGGTGAAATCTATAGAGGATTCAAGGACGGTGAGTATTTCAATCAAACCGGAACGTATGGATTGCAGTTTTTCTGACAGTTTGCCTTTGAGGCTGGAGAGGGCAAGCGCACGACCCCTGTCTGTTTTTGCGGTGATCAGGTCTGCAACTGCTTCTGCCTGAGACAGATCCAGACGGTTGTTGAGGTAGGCTCTTCTGGTAAATTCACCCGGCTCCGCGGGACGGACTCCGGCTTTTATTACTTCATTCAAAACTGCCTGCAGGATAAGATGTCCGCCATGGCAGTTTATCTCCAAGGTGTCCTCTCCCGTGTAGGAGTGAGGTCCCCTCATCAGGGTAAGCAACACCTCATCAATGATGCTGCCCGTTTCTGGTGATATGATGTCGCCATGATACAGGTAGCGATCTCGCAGGGAACCAGTATCTGCCGCCGGTCTGAACAGGCTTTGGCAGATTTCTTCCACATCCGGGCCACTTACCCTCACAATACCGATTCCTCCTACACCGTGTGGCGTGGCTATGGCCGCTATTGTGTCGTCTTTTATCAACATTGAGTAATAACTGTTTCCTGCACCTCAGATCAGGATTTTGTTTTGCCGCCTTTGTTCGGCAGGATGACGATCTTTCTAAAAGCTCCATCTCCGTGGCTTCTCGTAATCAGATCTTTGTCGTCTTGCAATGCGATGTGTATTATTCTCCGGTCATGCGCATTCATCGGATTCACAGTAACGGATCTTCCCGTCCGTTTGACTTTTTCCCCCAATTTTTCAGCCAGGAATACAAGGTTTTTCTCCCTCTTTTTCCTGTAATTCTCCGTGTCTAATATGATCCGGCTCCGGGCTCTTCCGTTTTTATTCAGCACCTTATTTGTGAGATACTGCATGGCATCCAAGGTTTGCCCACCTCTTCCTATAAGTAAACCTCCTCCGTCACCCTGAATATTCAGTACAGTATAATCCCCGTTTGCTTCTGCATTTACGGGAAAGTCAAGTCCAATATTCGAGAGCAGCCCTTCAATAAATGCCTTTGCTTCAAGCACGATCTCTTCAGTGGGCTCCTTGTCTTTCCTTGATCTTTTTCCCAATGAATTATTCAGGCTGATATCATAGAATTCGGCGTCTCCTTCCGTCCTTTCTCCCAATGAACTGTCCATACCTATATCGATTGACAGGAGGCTGGCTTTGATAAAGGCCTTGCTCCCTCCCATAAAACCGAGAAAGCCCGAGGATCCTTCGGAGAGTATCTCTATATTCAATTTCTCTCTTGAAACGTTAAATTCGACACAGGCCTTTTGTATGGCTTCATCTATTGTTTTTCCTTCTATCTCTATTACATCTTTCATCTCTTCGGGCACCTCGTATATCAAGGGTTTTGCTTGTTTATGTAATACTGCTGTCCGATACTCAACACATTGTTGAATAACCAGTAAATTACCAGTCCCGCCGGAAAACTGAGGAAGAGAAACGTAAATATAACGGGCATCCACATCATCATTTTTGCCTGTATTTCATTTCCGCCCGGCTGGGGGCTCATTCGCTGTTGCAGAAACATGGTTGCACCCATAATAATCGGTGTTATGTAATACGGATCTTTGGCTGAAAGATCCTGTATCCAGAAAATGAATGGCGCGTGCCGCAGCTCTATTGAATAAAGCAATGTCCTGTATAGTCCGAAGAAGACAGGGAGCTGGATTACCATGGGAAAGCATCCACTCATCGGATTTACTTTGTTTGCTTTATAAAGAGTCATCGTCTCCTGCTGGAGCCTGGCCTTGTCGCCTTTGTATTTTTCCTGGAGTTTCTTCATCTGGGGCTGGAGCTTCTGCATTCCCCTCATAGATTTGTAGCTTATATTTCCCAGTGGCCAGAAGATAAGCTTTACCAGCAGGGTCAGGATGATGATCGCAACTCCGTAGTTAGGAACATAATTGTGGATCCATTTGAGCGCTTTGAGGAGTGGAATGGCAAGCCACTTTACCCACGAACCTAAGTCTATAGCGTTCTCAAGACCAACATTCTGTGCCTGAAGCCTGTTATATTCCTTCGGGCCAAGGTATAGAACATATCTGAATGATCCCGATTGACCGGGAGGTATAATATTTTTGGGCCCTTGGAGAGCCGTAGCAACCATATCCTTAGAATCTTTGGAGACGATGAAGTTGGTGAGGGATGGTTGTTCCGGTATCATGGCTGCTATGAAATATTTTGTTTCAAATCCTCCCCACGACACATCCGGCCCACTGAACTTTTTTGCCCCCAGTTTCTTTATCTTTTCAGAGACGGTTTTGTTTTTTACATATGAGACAGGACCCTCGTGGCTATACCTGCTCGTCTTTTCCGAAGGGTCAGCATACCGGTTCCAACCGAGAAGTGCGTTTTCCCGGATGGTGCCATCCGACAGGTTTGTAAGTTTGACCTCGAGATCGAAAGAATATTTGTCCGGATAAAAAGTGTAGATCTTGTCCACCCTGACCTCGCCCGGATATGACCAGGAAAAGATCAGGCTTTTTCCATTCACGGCATCAGTAAAATCTACGGAGTCCAGATTTGATTCGTATATTACATCCGCCTGGATATCTATACTGGATTCCGGAAAGGTTATGGCAGGGGGGTAGTTTGTGCTTCCTCCCAGACTGACCAGTTCTACCAGAGGAGAATTTTCGCCCATATCCTTACGGTAATTCTTCAGTTTAAAAGATTTTAAACCTGCGCCCCTGGAGTTGAAGATGGCCGTATACATGGGCCCATCTACGACAATATCCCTTCCAATCCCCATGTTTTCGTCTTTTTTCGTCAGCGATTTCTGCCGGTCAATGACAGGTGGTGCATATACACTCTGATCGCCGACAATTTTCTGGGGTATATTGTCTGTTGTATCTGCCGTCTCGCCGGTATGCTGGGTGAGTTCACCCGGCGTACGGGGCTGAGGCTGCTGAAAAAAATACTGGTATCCCATCAGTAACCCTAACGACAGGGCAATGGCGAGAAATGTCCTCTTGTCCATTAAAGACCTCCATGATTGACTATTTTACTGGATCGTATCCACCCGGATTGAAAGGGTTGCACCTGAGTATGCGCAGAAAACCAAGGAGGGTTCCTCTGAAAGGTCCATGGCGCTTAATAGCTGTTATGGCATATTCGGAACATGTGGGATAAAAACGGCAACTCTGAGAAAAACAGGGAGAGATAACTAACTGGTAAAACTTTATAAAAAAAATTAGAATATTTTTTAGAATCCGCATGGGCGCTACTTTTTTTTAAAGAGATCGGCCAATTCCAGATATACATCCTGGT
>JAUXBI010000081.1 GCA_030619435.1 Syntrophaceae bacterium | reverse complement strand
TTCAGCTTCATATCCGGTTGATAAAACTTGCCTCTTTTCCCTTTTGAAAAATCATATTCTTTTCTCATGTTCATTCACCATACGTTTTAATTTCTTGTTTTGTTGCTTTTCGACTTGAAATAATTCTGATCGTAACAGCATCTTCGCTTTCTTCTCGGAAAGTGTGGATTACGATCAACAATTTTCCTTTTTCGGAAATACCCATAGTTACCCATCTTTCTTCAGTTTCACTATGGTCTGGATCAAATATGGAAAGCGCCTTGGAATCTCTAAATACCGTTGCTGCTTCATCAAAAGTTATAGCATGTTTGTCTCGGTTGTCTCGGGCCTTTCCGGGATCCCACTCAAAATTGTAATTTGTAGCCATTTTAGCACTCATTTCATTTTGAAGCAAAGCTGGAATATTTATTGTTAAGAATTGCTGAGGTCTCCCTGGTCCACGAAATTCCTTAGCTCGTTTTTTGTTAAGACTTTTGCATATTTAACAAAAAGCCGTGGAATGTCAAGGGAAACATGAAAGTGTTTCCCTCGCCATCTGTAGGCTAATTCAAGTATTCTTTAATAACAGGCAATGAAAGCTGCACTTATTCAATTTTGATGGAATTGTGAAAAATTGACACTCCGGTGAAAAGGTGAAAGTATTTCAGAGAGTTTATTCATACTGCATGCTTCTACCATACGATTGTATGGTTATTCCACACAACTTTGGACTTATATCTATAGTGCTGAATCTTTGGCAACAACGTGAGGCCTCTGTGCCCCACAGAGAAGGCACGCTACTGGATTCCCGATCCCCGATCAAAGTCGGGGACGGTCGGGAATGACAGTGTAGTGAATTGGGAATGACATAGAGGATAAGGGGATAATGATAATCTACATAAGCTTGATAAAACCTTCTACGGACAGGCCTGCTTGACGAATGATAGCGCGCAACGTTCCTTTAGAGATTTTCTTGTGGTCAGGAACTGTTATTCGGCGATGTGGGGGGTGGTTTGAGGTATTGGGTCGCCATGAGCTTTCAAGCTTTCCAAATATGCGGCAATTGCTTCCTGGATATTCTGCAAAGTTTCTTCCCGAGTACGGCCTTGTGAAATACACCCGGGCAATGCCGACACTTCAGCAACAAACATGCCATCTTCGTCTTGCTCAATTAAGACACGATATTTCATTTGAGCTCCCGTAAGAATTTGTAGTTAAATGTTATTTAAATTGAAATATATCAACAACCAAATGAACTGTAAAGATTTGATTTTATGGGTAGCGTGCCTCGATGGGTTAGTCCGGCTTGTGCTGTTTCCCTGTGCTTTCGATAAAAGCGTTCACTGTTGCCGCGGCTTTTTCCGAAATAAGTTGCCATTCAACGTTTAATGACCTGATCAGCTTATCCCAGTCGAGAAACTCCTGTGGTGTTCCTGAAGCCTGTTTATGCTCCCGCAGCATGGATCTGTACACTTCCACCATCTTTTTGGCACATGATTCACGTGAGAAGGTTTCTGCCGTCCTGAGGGCCTCCTGCCGGAACTGTTCGGCGCGTTCGGGATTTTGAAAAAAATCATGTATGGTTTCCGCAAAGATCTCTGTTGGTGCCTCGGCATTCAGAAGGCGCCCATTGAGACCTTCCGTAACTACTTCCCGCACGCCTGAGGCGTCCAAGGCGATAACCGATTGGCCGGCCGCCATGGTCTCAGTTAAGACCATACCCTGGGTCTCGCTTTTAGATGCAAACACAAAAAGGTCCATGGCGCGGTAAGCGTCGGCAAGGGCCTGCCCTGAATGTTGCCCCGCCAGGATCAGACGTTTTTCCATCTGATGTTTGTGAAAAATCCGGCGAATATTTTCTTCGCTTGGCCCGGCGCCCACGATCAGGAACACACCGGTATGATGATTCAGAAAAGAGGCCACCGCCTCGGCCAGATAGCACAGGTTCTTTTCGGGTGCCAGCCGTCCCACATGTCCGATAACCCGTTCCTTTGCATCGATAGCATGGGCCTGCCGGAATCTCTCACCTCTGCCGCTTTTAAAAAAAGATAAGTCCACTCCCGTGGGAATCTCTTCGATAGGGATTATAACACCACGCTCGCGCAGGAGATTTGCAATACTGTGACTGGGGGCCACTACCCGCTGGCAGAGGTTGGCATACTGGGTGGAAAGACTGATTACGAACTGCTTCATGGCCTTTGAATCCAACGGCACGTAATGGGTGTATTGTTCATACAGCGTATGGTGGGTGAACACGAGTGGCAGGTTTCGCCGTCGTGCCGCTCTCATAGCCGAGTCCCCAAGCAGATAGGGATGATGACTGTGAACAATGTCGGGCTGAAATTCATCAATCTTATTGGCGATCAGAAACGGAACGGCGATGCGCATGGAAAAGTCGCTGCCGTTAAAATTTTGTATTGCCGGTACCCTGAGAACGTCTTCTTCTCTTTCACCTTCCACCTCTTCAGCGAACGTAGGGGCTATAATCAGAACCCGGTGCCCCATTTTTCGCAGATCCTCCGCGTAAGAGGCTACGGAACGGGCTACACCTCCGATATGAGGAAGATATGTGTTGGTGAACATACAAATATTCATAATGGTTCGTCACTTTTTTACAAATCCGGGAGTTGCGGTGAAAATACGAAACGAAAATGACTGCGCGTTCTCATAGAAATGGAGTGTTTATTTCTTTCGAGATGGTTTTCTGCGCATATTTGAGCGCTTCTTTAAGGTAGTTCTCATTCAGCCAGCTTATGGGAGAGGAAGTTTCAAATATCCTTTCCGGTATCCTTACACTATCCGTAGCGAACCCTTCTCTTATCTTGAACCGGTATTTTTCGCTGTGAATTTCTCTGCCGATCCGCTGCAGGTCATCCGTGGACAGGTCAAAACCCGCGACGGCAAGCAGCCGGGCAACGAGTTCGGGTGAATAGATCCCCCGCGCGAAGAAGCAGACAACCAGGCTTGACAGCACCTGTCGCCATCTCTCTTCTTCAAGAAGGGTGTCGACAAGCTCCTCCGGTTTCATCTTCTGATTGACAAGGGTTTTCTGATCTATCCCGTATCCCCCGTTATCCAGATGGCTGTGACGGGCGCCTATAAGAACGCCCAGATGGGCGCCTGGCCCGGTGTGATATCCGGGCATTTCGTTTCCTCCGAAGGCCAGCGCAAAGTCCTCACCTCCATATATGGAAGCCGCGTGTTCAACGCCCCGCGCAAGGGCCATGTAAAAATCATTCGGCTGGCTTACAATATACCCGGCCGCCTTTATGTATTCTTCCACACATCCCCATTCAAGCCTGACCCCCATGGTCTCCCCTTCCGTGATAAGGCCCTTCTCCTGAGCTTCAGTAACCCAGGCCAGGATAACGCCGAGGCTCATCGCGTCCATCCCCCACGCTTCCACCTTGTCCATAAGTTTCAGGAAGTCGGTCGCACTGGATATGCCCAACATGGAACCGAGAGAATATATGGGTTCATAATCATAGGATATCATGGAGGTTTTATAGAAATATGCTTCATCTTCATAGGGTTCCCTGAGCGCGGCGATATGTATGCATCCCACCGGGCAGTGAGAACATGCAAGCCGTCTTCCCAGATAGTGTTCCGCGAAGGTTTCACCCGATATTCCGGAGGCGCCTTCAAAGCGTGCTTCTTTGAGGTTGCGTGTGGGAAGGCCTCCGAAATCATTAAGCGGCATTATGTTTTCCGCGGTACCAAGATCATGATACTTCTTCATTACGGGGGATTCCACGGCCGCTTTGTACACTTCGTCGTATATCTTCTTGTATGTCTTATTGTTGGAAACCGGCAGGGATGACTTCCCTGAAACCACGAGTGCCTTGAGCTTTTTGCTTCCAAAAACCGCTCCCAGTCCCAACCTGCCAAAGTGCCGGTAGGTCTCTGATGTCACACACGCGTATGAAACGAGATTTTCGCCCGCCCTGCCGATACGCATGATCGTTCTCAGGCCGGCCCCTGTTTCATTTTCTCTGATGATACGCCCCGTGGCAAAATTCCCCATACCCCACAGTGAAGAGGCGTCGCGGAAATAGACCTGATTACCATCAATGGAAAGATACACCGGCATACTGCTCGTGCCCTTTATAACGATAGCGCCATATCCGGCCATACGAACCGCGACGGCACTTCTGCCCCCGCAATGGCTCTCACCAAGATTTCCGGTCAGTGGGGACTTGAACATTGCGACAGTCTTCGAAGCAAGCGGGAACAGGGCCGTCAACGGACCTACGGCAAATATAATGGGATTGTCCGGTCCCAGGAGATCAGAACCTTCAGGGCATTCTTCGTGCAGAAGCGCTGTAGCGACACCTGTGCCTCCCATGTATTTTTCAAAGAGATCGCGTCTCTTTTTAACCTTAAATGTCCTTTTTGAAAGATCAATATAGAGTATATTCGCAAGGGGATCATTATTTAGCATTTTTGGCCTCCTTCTTCTGCAATCCGAGCACTCCATGAGGACAAAAGTCCGCGCAGTAACCGCAGTGGACGCATATCACCGGCTTATTTATCTCGTCATCCCAGAACACCGCTCCGATAATGCAGGCATCCCGGCAGTAGCCACAACCAATGCACTTATCCGTGTCAATATGCACCCCGCCTCCCTTTCTCGGTGTAAGGGCCTGTGTTGGGCACACCTTCGCGCAGGGAGGATCTTCACATGCCCTGCATACAATCACAGTGAATCCCCTTTCCATCCCCCCGATCGATCTTACACCGATACAGGACGCGGAAAGCCCCGCCTCTCCGTGCTTTCTTGAGCAGGCAAACATGCAGCTCTGACAGCCGATACATCTTTCTGTTTCCAATACCGCAAGTCTCACCAGACGACTCCTTTTGTCCTTTTTTGTCGGCATTTTACACCACTGCTTTCATGCATTGCAATGTATAATATCAAGCTTTATATGACCCTGCGTGATGAATGATTCTGTTGATTGTTAAATAGGGACAGCGCCTCTTTTTTCGGTTAGTTTTCTGTCGAGAATCATATTTATCCCTTTGATGAAAATTTCATCTAAAAAAAAGGCGCTGTCCCTATTTAACTACGGCAACAGCTTGACATAATCGACATTATCTCTTAGAAGGTAGCAGCGTTTTTTACCGTTGTTTCATCCGCGCTCAACAGGAGGATTTTCATGATATTAGAACAAACCGGAAAGATATGTGACGGCCTTTATTCTACAGGATATCATTTTCTGCCTGCTTTCCTCCTGGCAAGCGCAACGCCCGTACTATTTGACGCGGGTGTGGCGGTCATGGGGCCTTACTACCTGAGAGATATCGAAAAGTACCTGGGCAGAACGGACACCCTGGGGTATCTCCTCCTGACACACTCGCACTATGACCACTGCGGCGCTATTCCCTTTCTTCAGGAAAAGATACCGGGTCTCAAAATAGGAGCAACCGCCCATGCCGCGAAGATATTGCAAAAACCGAGCGTTGTGGAAATGATGCGCACGCTAAACAGCAATTTTGCGAAGGTCTTCGGGGATCTCATCGGAAATGAGGCGGACATCCCTTTCAACCCGGTGAAGATTGACCTGCTTTTGAAGGATGGTGACGAGTTGGATTTCGGAGAAGGATGGACGGTGCGTATCATTGAAACGCCCGGCCACACCAAAGATTCTCTATCTTACTACATACCGAGGATCAAAACCGTGATAGCGGGAGAAGCGGCGGGGGTCTTCCACAACAACGGTATAAATCCGCAGTTTTCATCGAGCTACAGCGATTATATAACCTCCCTCGAAAAACTGGCCGCTCTGGATATGGATATCCTGGCACTGGGCCACAGGAATATACTGACCGGGGATGACATCGGCAGATATTTGAGGGCTTCTATCGAAACGACCGTGTCATTCAAGAAAAGCATCGATGACTGCCTCGACCGGTTCAACGGCGACAGGGAGAAGGTAGTGGAAACCATCTTCGGTGAGATTTATGACGAGACAGTACTGATGCAGCAGGACAAGACGTCTTTCCTGCTGAACCTGCGAGCGCAGGTCAAGGTCGTGGCCGAGGGGAAGTAACTTTTATCCTTGCGATAATCGGGATAATCCCTTATAAGGTTTTTGCTCCGGCAACAAGGCAAGAAAGTTGTGGGGTCAATACTTTTACAAACATCCTGAAAGGAGATTAAGATAGTGAATATTTTGATTTTTGGACCTAATGGAAGCGGCAAGGGAACGCAGGGCGCGATCGTTCAGAAGAAGTTCGGCGTACCTCATATCGAGACAGGTGTTATCTTCAGAGAAAACATCTCCGGGGGAACAGAACTCGGCATTAAGGCAAAGGGATATATAGACAAGGGTGAACTGGTGCCGGATGAAATTACGGTTCCCATGATACTGAATCGCCTGAAGGAAGATGACTGCAAGGACGGCTGGCTCTTGGACGGTTTCCCGAGAAATCTGGCTCAGGCAGAGGCCCTGTATGACGCGCTGGAGAAGGAAGGCATAAAGCTGGATTACGTAATCGAGATACTATTGGACAGACAGACCTCCAAAAACAGGATCATGGGCCGGAGGCTCTGCGCGAATGACAACAATCATCCCAATAACATATATATCGACGCCATCAAGCCGGCCGAAAAAGACGGAACCGCTGTGTGCCGTGTCTGCGGCGGAGAATTGAGCGCCCGGGCTGATGACCAGGATGAGGGGGCGATAGGCAAGAGACACAATATCTATTATGACACGGAGACGGGAACCACCGCCGCCGTCAATTATTTCAAAGAGAGAGTAACGGTAATAGGGGTTGACGGTCTGCCCGGAGTCAAAGAGGTCAGTGAAGAACTCCTTGAAAAATTAGGATAGTAAAAATTCCAATAAAATTGTATAAAAGCCTTCCTCATACGTGCAGGAAGGCTTTTCTCTTATTATGAAAAATATACGCAATTTCAGCATAATAGCACATATAGATCACGGCAAGTCCACTCTGGCTGACAGGATGATTCAATACAGCGGTGTGGTTGATGACCGCAATTTCAAGGATCAGATCCTTGACAGCATGGATATCGAACGCGAACGGGGAATTACCATAAAGAGCCAGGCCATCACCCTCCCCTACCGGAGCAGGGACGGCAAAGACTATATACTCAACCTTATAGACACCCCGGGCCATGTTGATTTTTCCTACGAGGTTTCAAGGTCTCTCGCATCATGTGAAGGGGTTCTTCTGCTCATCGACGCCGCGCAGGGGGTTCAGGCACAGACTGTCGCGAATCTTTACATGGCCATGGAGCACGATCTGGAAATTATCCCTGTGATCAACAAGATTGACCTTCCCTCGGCTGACGTGGACAAGGTAATGGAACAGATAGATTCGGAACTCGGGCTTGACCCTTACATGAGTCTTCCCTGCTCGGCAAAAGAAGGAACAGGAGTTGAAGAGATTCTTGAAGCAATCGTACATAACATACCTCCACCCAAAGGAGATCCGGAG
>JAUXBI010000235.1 GCA_030619435.1 Syntrophaceae bacterium | reverse complement strand
GGATTCATGGAAGAGACCTGTGTCAAGCTCCTGCAGGATTTTTTCAAAACCCGCCGGCGACAGAAAAGGAACACGCGGAGAGGTACCGAAGTGGTCGTAACGGGGTCGACTCGAAATCGATTTGTCTCGTTAAGAGCGGGGCACGTGGGTTCGAATCCCACCCTCTCCGCCATAAATATAAATCCTTGCGGAGAGATGTCCGAGCGGCTGAAGGAGCACGACTGGAAATCGTGTGTATGCCCTCAAAGGTGTACCGGGGGTTCGAATCCCCCTCTCTCCGCCATATATTTTCAGTATGACAGCCGGGCCCCGTGGAACGGCGGGTTGTGAACTCCGTCAGGTCCGGGAGGAAGCAGCGGCAGCAATTTCGGCGTTTGCTACGGGATCCCCCGGCTGTCGCTTTTTACTTTGCCGTCCGGTTCTGATTTTTACGAGATTATCAGTTTCTAATAACTTTACACAGGTGTATCCATGGAATATCTCGTCCTTGCAAGAAAATGGAGGCCCCAGGTATTTGAAGACGTTGTGGGTCAGGACCACGTCGTCAAAACACTCAAAAATGCCGTCAAACTTGATCGCGTAGCTCATGCCTATATCTTCAGCGGCCCGAGGGGAACGGGTAAGACATCGGTGGCGCGGATACTGGCCAAGTCACTCAACTGTGAAAAGGGACCGACAGAAAAGCCGTGTAATCAGTGTGTAAACTGCATGGAGATCACGGGGTGGACATCCCTGGATGTGCGTGAAATAGACGGGGCATCCAACAGGGGAATAGACGAGATAAGAGAACTCCGGGAAAACATCAAGTTTTCTCCCGTGTCTTCGCGCTACAAGATATATATTATTGACGAGGTCCATATGCTGACCACGCCTGCCTTCAACGCTCTCCTCAAGACACTGGAAGAACCCCCTGCTCGGGTTGTTTTTGTCTTTGCGACGACAGAGATACATAAGGTTCCGGCTACGATTCTCTCCAGGTGCCAGCATTTTGACTTCAAGAGAATATCCGTCATACAGATAGCGGACAACCTTGGACATATAGCAAAGGAAGAAGGGATAAAGATAAGCAATGTTGGCCTGTCCTGGATCGCCAGGGAAGGTGAGGGAAGTTTGCGGGACGCTCAGAGCATCTTCGATCAGGTTATCTCATACGCCGGTACGGACATCAAGGATGGCGATGTGGAAGACCTCCTCGACCTTGCGGACAGACGTCTCATATTCGAGCTTTCCGGCGCTGTTCTTGAGAAAGATGCCGGTGCATGCCTGAAGATTATTGATGAAGCCTACTATTCCGGCGTGGATATAAAGCACTTTTATCAGATGTTTCTGGGACATTTCATGAATCTGCTTACAATGAAGATAACGGATGGCGATGGTGTGTTAGGTGATATCCCCGACTATGAAACAGCGGACCTGAAAAAACTGGCGCAGGGGGCATCAAGGGATACGATACAGCACCTTCTGGACATACTTATGGCGGAAGAGGATGACATACGCAGAAGTATGGAACCGCGCATAAACCTGGAATACGCCGTGGTTAGAATGGCGTATCTTGAACCGCTTATACCCGTTGATGAAATCATTTCAAGAATGGAAGGTCTCGAAATGAGGCTTGGCGGAGGTCGGAGGCAGGATATCCCTGCAGAGCAGCGGACCCGGCCCGATCAGGAGGCAGTGGTTACTGAAAGTGACCGGAGCGGAGCGGATGAGATAACAGATGGCGATGGTCTGTGGCAGGATTTGAAGAGTTTTATAAAAGAAAAAAATCCTCCCTTAAGCTCAAAGATAGGCAGTGGAGAATTCCTGAGCTATGAGAACGATTGTCTTAAGATAGGATTTCCGAAAGATTACGTTTTTCTGGATAATATCAAGAGCGTGTCGCAGCTGAATCTCTTAACACAGATGGCGGTGGAGCTTCTCGGGAAAGACATAACGATAGATATCAAACCGCTGGAAGGAGACGCGCGCAATTCCAGCAACATGGCGTCAAATACTGCGGGTACGACAAATAACATCAAAAACGAGGCGCTGAGACATCCCCTTGTGCAAAAGATTATGGATGTGTTTGAAGGCGCTGAAATAATGGATGTCAGGGTAAATGGCTCAAGGAGGTAACGACATTGGCACAGAACATAGGGAAAATAATGAAACAGGCTCAGGAGATGCAGGCAAAGATGATGCGCGTGCAGGAAGAGCTGGAAGCAAAGACGGTGGAGGCAACATCCGGTGGAGGGATGGTAACCGCTGTAGTCAACGGAAAGTATGAACTGATATCGCTGAAGATCGAAAAAGATGTGGTTGATCCGGAAGACATCGAAATGCTGCAGGATCTTGTCGTAGCGGCGATAAATGAAGGGGTGCGCAAGGCGCAGATAATGGCTCAGGAGGAGATGTCGAAGATAACCGGCGGTCTCAATATTCCCGGTCTGGGATAGTCGGGTCTTGAGCTAAGCTTTAGATTGCCATGTTGCTTTGTTTCTTGCAATGTCAACAATGATCTGCTGTTATAGCGAAAGGTTTAAAAACATGACAGGTTACGCGCCTCCTATCCGGCGTCTCATAAGAGAGCTGTCCAGATTTCCCGGAATAGGGGAGAAAACGGCCACGCGGCTGGCCACTTTTATATTGTATTCTTCCGAGAGAAATGCCGCCAGTCTTGCTGAAAGCATTATCGAGGTCAAGCAAAAGATCCGGTTCTGTTCTATTTGTTTTAATCTAACGGAAGATGATGTCTGCGAAATATG
>JAUXBI010000020.1 GCA_030619435.1 Syntrophaceae bacterium | reverse complement strand
CCCCATACGTGGAGGACGGGATGAAGGTTTTAGATATTGGCTGTGCAATGGGTTTTTTCAGTTTGCCCCTTGCACAGATGATCGGTTCGAACGGGAAGGTCGTATGTGTGGATGTGCAAGAGAAGATGATTAAGTCGCTCGAAAAACGCGCGCAGAAAGCAGGATTGGCCAATAGGATTGAAACACGTGTATGTCACCACAATTCACTTGGTCTGGATGACCTTAAGGAAAAAATCGATTTTGCTTTCGCATCTGCTGTTGTGCACGAAGTTCCTGATGTTCACGCGTTTTTTTCTCAGGTATATGAAACGATAAAACCTGCCGGAACATTTTTTGTAGTAGAACCAAAGGGACATGTATCAGAAAAGGATTTTGGGATAACTGTCTCTATTGCTGAGCAGAATGGTTTTAATGTAATCGACAATCCCAGAGTAGGTCGCAGTCATACTGTCCTTTTGGGAAAAAATTTTGAAATTTAAGGGAGGTTGCCATTTTGGAAAGCCAGATAGAATTTAACGAGGAACGACTGAGACTGGTTGAGAAATTTAAACAGGAACTACCCGATTTAATGGTTCCGGAATTGGACAAGTGGGAAGTTGTGTATAAAGACAGGGCACTGAGTTGCAAGATCAAGCGGCTAATAGCCTTAGGGATCGCACTTAGGGCTTGTTGCGCTAATTGTATTGTTGCCCAAGCTATGAGAGCGCTGGAAGCTGGGGCCACGAAAGATGAGATATTAGAAACAATATCGGTTAACGTGGCCATGAGCGGTACCACGGGAATGGGTGAATCTTTAAGGGTACTGAAACTGCTGGAGGAATTAGGCAAGCTATAATTAAATCGACAACACTGAAACAGGCAATGCCGGGCATCGTTTCCAGAGCCCTCACGCCGTTATGTGGCTTTAACAGGCAAATTATCTCAGAAAAATGGATAACCGAATCAACCAGGGAGCATGCAAAATCCGAAAGGCGCGAAGGCTATGGGTATTTGTGGTGGACCGGCAACCAGCTGTTCGGGAAGCAAACCATTGAAGGATACTGGGCGGCAGGTAATGGTGGAAATTATATATTCATGTGTCCGGTATTGGACTTGGTAGCAGTTTTCACAGGGGGGAATTATAATAGTATCCTGGAAATACAACCTTTGGGGATGTTGATCAATTATATCATCCCGGCTATGATGCTACCGATTTCACCTCGACAAATCACAAAACTTGATCCGGAGATTCTGGATTCCTGTGTTGGTGAATACCAGCTGCAGTCGGGACACATTCGGATATCCGTGTTTAAAAAGGGCGATCACCTTTTTTGCAGGATATTGGGAAAAACATCTCAGATGTACCCTGAAGCGGATGACTATTTTTTTGTTTCCGATGAGGTATTTGGCGACTGGACATTTAAAGTCGTAAGGAATGATAAAAATGAAGTGATCTCCGCAACAGGTTATGCGGCCTTTCAGATCATGCCGTTCAAAAAGATAAAATGACTTGATAATGCTTCCCGATAGTGAAACAGGTCAGCACCGATTTGTTTGCTTTTCTCACTGATGACCGTTTGAATTATAAACGCGTCTGTAAAAAAACATTGACATAAGGTCAGGATGCTGTTAGATTGTTTCTGTTTATAGAAACAGGGAGGAAGCAGTGGAACAGATCAGACTGAATATAAACAGTTGGTGGTGGTGGCTTAATACGATGGAGAGGTTTGTCTGCCGCTGAACTATGAAAATATGTGAATAGAGCCGCGGGGAGCTTCTCGGAGTTTTTCGCGGCTTTTTTTGTTTTAGAGATATTCAAATACATAAAAAGGCCGTGAATATTTTACGGCCTTTTTATTTGTGAAGAGGAAAATATGACTATGTACTATCCGGCATTTGAGATGTTCGAAAAACTGACGCAGAAGGGGAACCTCATCCCTGTCTACAGAGAGATTCTGGCAGATATGGATACCCCGGTTTCAATACTTTCGAAGTTGAATTCCAGATCGCACACCTTTCTTCTTGAAAGTGTTGAGGGTGGTGAAAAATGGGGGAGATATACCTTCCTCGGATCAGATCCCAAAGTGATCTTTACGGTAAGGGGCGATGAGGTGATGATTCAGGAAAAAGAAGAAATCAACCGCAGCAGGCATAACGGGGAGCCGATGAAGTATCTGAAAGAAATACTTGATCGTTACAGGCCTGTTGTCGTTGAAGGCCTCCCCCGTTTTTTCGGCGGAGCGGTTGGATTCCTGAGTTACGATATGGTGCGATATTTTGAGAAACTACCGTCTGAAACCACGGATGACCTGCATGCCGATGACGCGGTCTTTCTCGTTACAGATACATTGATAATATTTGACAATGTGCGACACACTATCAAGGTAGTGGCCTGTGTGCCTTCGGAGGAACAGGAAGATCTCAGGGATGCCTATGAAGAGGGGATAAAAAAAATCGAAGATATTATCGGATTGATTCAATCTCCCGTAGCGAAGAAAGGCCTCGAGAATCCGAAAATTAATAACGCACCGCTTATATCCAATATGACGCCGGACCATTATAAGGAAATAGTAACAAAGGCCAGGGAATATATCCATGCCGGTGATGTCATACAGGTCGTCCTGTCTCAGCGATTTGAAAAGAAGAACGATCTGGACCCGATCGACCTCTATCGCGCTCTTCGCTATATTAATCCCTCTCCGTACCTGTTTTACCTGAAGATGGAAGACCTTATCCTTATCGGATCTTCTCCCGAGGTCATGGTTCGTCTCGAAGAGGGAATTGTAGAGTTGAGACCGATAGCCGGTACGAGAAAAAGGGGCAGGAATGAGCAGGAAGATCGCTACCTTGCCGACGAACTCCTGCAGGACCCGAAAGAGAGGGCCGAGCACATTATGCTTGTCGACCTGGGAAGAAATGATCTGGGAAGAATTGCACGCATCGGAAGCGTTCAGGTCACGCAGCTGATGGTTGTGGAGCGGTATTCTCACGTGATGCATCTTGTTTCCAATATTAAGGCTCAGCTGGCGCCGGAGAAGGATTGTTTTGATGTTTTGAAGGCAACTTTTCCTGCCGGAACACTGTCGGGCGCTCCAAAGATCAGGGCAATGGAAATCATTGACGAACTGGAAGAAACCAGAAGAGGCCCATATGGGGGCGCAGTGGGCTATTTCAGTTATACGGGTAACATGGATCTGTGCATAACCATCCGTACAATGGTGGTCAAGGATGGCAAAGTATTTGTCCAGACGGGCGCGGGGATAGTGTCGGATTCGAAACCTGACGCGGAGTACGAAGAAACGGTAAATAAAGCCGAAGGAATGATGCAGGCCATCCGACTGGCTTCATCGGGATTTGAAATAACGAGCAATAACGGGGGAAGATAATGATTCTAATGATCGATAATTACGATTCTTTTACTTACAATCTCGTTCAGTATCTGGGGCAGTTGGGTGAAGAGACCGTTGTTTACCGGAATGACGAGATTACTATTGAAGAAATTGAGAATCTGGACCCGGATGCGATCTTTCTGTCGCCTGGACCTTGTACCCCTAAAGAGGCCGGGATAACAGTTGATGTGATCAGACATTTTTATACAAAAATCCCCATTATGGGGATATGCCTCGGCCACCAGTCGATAGGTTATGCCTTCGGCGCGGAGGTGATCAGATCTGACAGGATAATGCACGGAAAAACCTCCGGGGTAGTCAATGACGGACAGACAATTTACAGGGGAGTCCCTTCTCCTTTCGCAGCCGCCCGTTACCATTCACTGATTCTGAACAGGGATTCCATGCCGTCATGTCTTGAAATCAGCGCCGAAACAGAAGAAGGGGAAATAATGGGTATCAGGCACCGGGAGTATCATGTGGAAGGAGTGCAGTTTCATCCCGAATCTATCCTGACGCCGAACGGGAAACGGATTATCAGGAATTTCCTGAAAATGAAGAGTAATGGCAATGTTAAATTGTAAATTAGAACCTGTGAACCCTTGGACCTCATTAAATGAAAGGAGTATTTGTATGATCAGAGAAGCAATTGGAAAAATAGTGGATAATGAAAATCTGAAAGAACATGAAATGATGGAAGTCATGGATGAAATTATGGAAGGAAACGCGACACCGGCGCAAATTGCCGCCTTTATAACATCCCTGCGGATTAAAGGAGAAACGGTGGAAGAGGTTACAGGCGCCGCCCGCATTATGAGACAGAAAGCAACGAGGATAGATGCCCGTTCATCAGTTATTGTTGATACCTGCGGAACGGGTGGGGACAATATGAATACCTTCAATATTTCAACCACGGCGGCTTTTATCGTGGCGGCAGCCGGCATTACCGTTGCAAAACATGGAAATCGGGCGGTATCGAGCGGATGCGGAAGCGCGGATGTCCTGGAAGCCTTAGGCGTTAATATAAGCGTGGCGCCCGAAATAGTGGAAGAATGTATCCATGAAATCGGAATCGGTTTTCTTTTTGCCCCCAGACTTCATGCCGCCATGAAATATGCGGTTGGTCCGAGGAGAGAAATCGGAATCAGGACGATATTTAACATGCTTGGGCCTCTGACAAATCCCGCCGGCGCAACATCCCAGCTCATCGGTGTCTACGACCCGAAACTGACTGAGACATTCGCCGGTGTTCTGAAAAATCTGGGAACGAAGAGGGCTTTTATCGTGCATGGTTCTGATGGACTCGATGAAGCCACAGTAACTGGTGAAACACGAGTTTCCGAGCTGAAAGACGGGCTTATCACAACCTATAACATCAATCCGGAGGATTATTTTGGTAGAAGTTACAATGCTGAAGACCTTCGCGGCAAAGATGTGTCTGTCAATGCGGAAATAACACGAGGGGTTCTTTCAGGGGAAAATGGCGCCTGTCGAAAGATCGCTCTCTTGAATGCCGGACTGGCAATAGTAGCCGGGGAAAAGGCGGAGACCATACAGGAAGGAATCACCATTGCAGAGGAGTGTATCGACAGCGGAGCCGCCATTAAAAAGCTGCGGGATCTGATAAGCCTTTCAAACAGCTGAGGAGATTCGATGATTTTAGACAGGATTGTAAAAGCGAAACAGGAAGAGGTTGCGTTTCTGAAACAGGGAAAACCGCTTGAGCAGATCAGAGATGAGGCATTGGACTCTTCTCTTCCCCGTAATTTCGGAGCGGCTGTCAGTGGAATCGGTTGCTCGATCATTGCGGAGATCAAGAGGCGTTCTCCATCGAAAGGGAGAATAAGAGACGACTTCGATCACATTGATATTGCATCGTGCTATGAAAACCACGGAGCGGCCGCTATCTCCGTTCTCACCGATCAGAGATTCTTTGAGGGAGAGAGATCATATTTGTCGGAGATCAAACGGGTAGTATCTGTTCCTCTTCTCAGGAAGGACTTTATCATAGATTCATACCAGATTTACGAGACAAGGGCCCTGGAAGGAGACGCGCTCCTTCTCATTGCAGGGCTCATGGATCTGAGCACCCTGAGGGATTTTATCAGCCTGACAGAATCCTTGGGTCTCTCTCCGCTGGTTGAGGTACATTCTGCCGGGGAGATGGGAAAAGCCCTCAGAGCGGGCGCGAAAATTATAGGAATCAATAACAGGAATCTAAAAACCTTTGAAACCGATCTGAAGACAAGCCTCGATCTCCTGCCCGCTGTCCCGAAAGGCAGAACAGTCATCAGTGAAAGCGGCATTCATACAAGGGGGGACATTGAGATGTTGATGAGTAATGGTGTTCACGCATTTCTGGTGGGTGAAACCCTGATGAGGGCCGCGGATATCGGTGCAAAACTCGACGAGCTTCTGGGAAGGTAAGGAAGAGAAAATGACAGAGATAAAGATCTGCGGTATGACAAACCTTGAGGACGCCCGTTTCGCGGCAGAAAACGGAGTTGATGCTCTGGGGTTTATCTTTTACACGAAAAGCCCCCGGTATATTCAACCGGAAACGGCCCGGGATATTATTCGAAAACTTCCCCCGGAAGTCGCGAAGACAGGTGTCTTTGTTAACCATGACACTCAGGATATTAAAGAAATAATGGAATATTGCGGTCTGAATTTCATTCAGCTTCACGGCAATGAATCCCCTGAGTACTGCCGGCATTTTCCGGAATCTGTCATAATCAAGGCCCTGTCTCCCCGTACGGAGGAGGATTTAAACATCCTGGAGGAGTATCAGGCAAGAGCGATTCTAGTCGACACGTATGCTCCTGAAAAATATGGTGGAACCGGGAAAATATCGAACTGGGAACTGGCTGTAAAGATAAGAAAAACGAGGCCGCTGATCCTTTCAGGTGGTCTGAATCCGGACAATATAGAGGACGCTATAAAAGAAGTATTGCCCCATGCAGTCGATATAAACAGTGGCGTTGAGAAGATACCCGGGAAGAAAGATCATGGACTGGTTATGAAAATTATCAACCTTGTCCGGCAGTGCGACACAGGACACGATAATAAACAAATGAAAATATTCTGCAAAGGTCTCGATTTGCGGGAGAGGATAACGGAATGAAAACACAGTTACCGGACAGAGAAGGACACTTTGGCGTTTTCGGGGGGAGATACGCGGCGGAAACATTGATGCCCGCCATTATCGAGCTTGAAGAGGCATATAAAGAAATAAAAAAGGATAAGACATTTGCGAAGGAATATGCCTCGTACCTCAGGGATTATTCAGGCAGGGAAACCCCCCTCTATTTTGCAGAACGGCTGACGGAAAAGCTGGGAGGCGCAAAGATTTATCTGAAAAGAGAAGATCTCAATCATACCGGATCGCACAAGATCAATAACACCCTCGGGCAGGCACTCCTCGCCCGGCGCATGGGAAAAAGGAAAATAATCGCGGAAACAGGAGCCGGTCAGCACGGTGTTGCTACCGCCACCGTTGCCGCTCTCTTCGGGATGGAATGCAAAATTTTTATGGGGCGGGAAGACATAGAACGACAGTCGCCGAACGTCTTTCGCATGAAAATTCTCGGTGCAGAGGTGGTGCCGGTTATAAGTGGAACAGATACCCTTAAAGATGCCATGAATGAAGCCATGCGTTACTGGGTTTCACATGTGAAAGACACCTATTATGTTATCGGGACAACGGCGGGCCCCCATCCGTATCCGGTGATGGTACGCAATTTTCAGAGTGTTATAGGCAGAGAAGTAAAACGCCAGATTCTGAAAAAAGAGGGAAGGCTTCCCGATGTTCTCATCGCATGTATCGGCGGGGGCAGTAACGCCATGGGGCTCTTTTATCCCTTTAGAAATGACGTGGATGTGGTTATGACGGGTGTAGAAGCAGGAGGCAGGGGAATCGCCACGGGAATGCATGCTGCCAGCATCGCGGAAGGAAAGGTTGGCGTTCTTCATGGAAACAAGACATATCTTCTTCAAGATGAAAAAGGCCAGGTAAGAGATACCTGCTCCATAGCTGCCGGGCTCGATTATCCGGGTGTTGGTCCCGAACACAGCTATCTCCATTCGATTGGAAGGGCCGGATATGTCACGGTAGACGATCGGGAAGCCACTGATGCCTTTTTATTCCTGTCGGAATACGAGGGAATTATTCCTGCCATGGAGAGCGCCCATGCCGTCGCGTATGCAATGAAACTTGCCCCAACGATGAGCAGAGAAAAGGTTATAGTCATTAATCTCTCAGGCAGGGGAGATAAAGATGCCGGGATCATTGCCGAAAAACTGGAGGTGAAGTGAACATGGGGCGAATCGGGGAAAAGTTCAGACAGTTAAGGGAAAAAGGTGAAAAAGCCCTCGTGGCATATATAGTGGCAGGTGACCCGAGCCTGGAAATAACGAAGGAAATAATTCTGGGCTTTAAAGACGCGGGGGTCGATATCATTGAACTGGGAGTTCCCTTTTCAGATCCGACGGCAGACGGACCCGTTATTCAGGTTGCTTCCGGGAGAGCCCTCGAACAGGGAACAGATCTGGTCAGTATTCTGGACATGGTTGAATCTGTTAATAAGTCCGCGGACATCCCAATTGTTCTGTTCGGGTACTATAACCCGATCTTTGCCTATGGAAACAAGAGATTCGCGCAGAGGGCCAGGGCATCCGGGGTGGATGGAATACTTGTTGTTGATCTTCCTCCGGAAGAATCCCGGGAACTGAGAAAATATACCGATCAAGCAGATATTGGTTTTATTTCTTTGTTAGCACCGACAACTTCTTCCGAGAGGATCAGGAAGATATCCGAAGAGGCAACCGGATTTCTGTATTATGTTTCAATAACCGGGGTTACCGGAACGAAAAAGCCACGGGTATCAGATATCAGAGATGAGATGAAAAGAGTTAGGAGAATAACCGAAATGCCGGTTGTCGTAGGTTTTGGTATATCAACACCCGGGCAGGCAGGAGAAATCGCCCCCTATGCTGATGGAATAGTGGTAGGAAGCGCTTTTGTACACATGATTGAGGAACATGCGGGAGACAGCAATATGGTGAATATTGTTTCCGATTATGCTAAAGAGATAAAAACAGCTATTCATAAAGGCAGGAATTTGTAAATCGGCAGACATTATCCGGATTGAATCCGAGGTTACTTGATGGCAGATTTTGAAATAGGTATTATCGGCGGCACCGGTGGAATAGGCAGATGGTTCGTTGATTTCTTCAAGAATGAGGGATACATCGTCCATACATCGGGCAGAAAGACCGGTTTGAACATTGATGAGCTTACAAGAAGATGCGGCGTTGTTATAGTCAGCGTTCCTATTGGTGTTACCTGTGATGTCATCAGACAGGTTGGACCGCGCATGAAAGATGGTTCCCTCCTGATGGACTTTACCTCTCTGAAAGAAGAACCGGTCAGATGCATGCTTGAGTCCTCCGCATCGGAAGTCATGGGATGCCATCCCCTTTTCGGCCCGGATGTAACATCACTGGAAGGGCAAAATATAGTGCTGTTTCCCGCGAGAATAGAAAAATGGACAGGCTGGCCTGAGAATATCTTCAAAAAATGTGGAGCCCATGTATTTGAAGACTTGCCGGAAAAGCACGATGAGATGATGGCGATCATTCAGGGATTAAATCATCTCAATTCGATTACCATGGGAACAACCCTGAAAGACCAGGGCATTGATCTCTCTGAGCTCAAACACTACACCACCCCTCTTTTCAATAAAAAGCTTGAGATAATCGCGAGAGTCATGGAAAATAGTCCACGACTTTACGCGGAGCTTCTTACTATGAATCCGAAATTCCCCAGAATCCTCACATTGTATAAAGATAATCTTGATAAGCTGGAAACCCTGATCCGCGAAAGAGACATTGAAGGTCTTGTGAAGTTTATTGAAAAATAAAGCAGGCCTTTTTTGTTTGGCATATATTGTTATCATATTTCCAGACCCTAAGGAGGGATCTTGATGAAAAGTGGAAATGATGCAGTATTGGTAAGCGCATGCAGAACACCGCTCGGGGTGTTTCAGGGTGGTTTGAGCAAGATTCCCGCAACAGAGTTGGGGGCAATCGTCATTCGTGAAGCGATAAAAAGAGCAGGCATCCGATCCGCGGATGTAGATGAAGTCATAATGGGAATGGTACTTCCCTGTGGATACGGTCAGAATCCGGCGAGACAGGCCTTCCTGAGGACGGAGATTCCTGTTGAAAAGGGGGCTCTCACCGTAAACAAGGTATGCGCCTCCGGTCTTATGTCTGTTATCCTTGCCGCCCAGTACGTAAAGACAGGATTTGCGGATGTTATCGTGGCGGGGGGAATGGAAAATATGAGCGCCGCGCCCCATTACCTTCCGAATTCAAGGCTGGGCATAAGAATGGGAACAGGCGAACTGGTAGACCATATGGTGCACGATGGTCTCTGGGACATAGTTAATGACTTCCACATGGGCATCAGCAACGATCTCATCTCAGAGAAATGGGGAATAAGCCGGGAAGATCAGGACGCATTCGCGTGCCTGTCATATGAAAAATCCCTAAAATCCGTTCAAGGGGGACGTTTTACGGAAGAGATTATCTCCGTCGATATTCATGACAAAAAAAAAGGTGCCATAAGGATCGATACGGACGAAGGCCCGATGCCGACGAGTATGGAGGCACTCTCAAAGATGAGACCCGCCTTTCAGGAAAAAGGCTACGCCACGGCAGGAAATTCTTCGATTATCAGCGATGGCGCTTCGGCCCTTGTAATCACCTCACGAAAGAAAGCCTCTGAACTGGGATCTCCTGTTCTCGCAAGAATCATTGACTACGCCTCCGCGGGAATCGAACCGAAATATGTCCTCATGGCACCCATATACTCCATCCCGAAGGCGCTGAAAAAAGCGGGAATGACACTATCCGATATACAGCTGCACGAGATAAATGAAGCATTTTCAGGCTCAACGGTAGGCGTACTCAGGGAATTGAATATCAATCCTGAAACAGTTAACGTAAATGGAGGGGCAGTAGCCCTGGGTCATCCGATAGGCGCGTCCGGTGCCCGTTTGTTAACAACCCTTATCTACGAGATGAAGAGGCGTAACATCGGGGTCGGGCAGGCTTCGTTATGCCTGGGTGGAGGAGAATCGGTAACAATGGTAGTAGAGATGGAGGCATAGATGGCAAAACAAGAGAAAAAATGGAAATCTTTCGGGCAGAGGATACGTGCCATCAGGGAAGAGAAGGGGCTAAGTCTTGAAGATCTCTCCCACGAGACTGGATATTCCTCAGATATCCTCGAGAAGATCGAAGAAGATAAGATGGTTCCACCGGTATCGCTGGTCCTCCAGGTCAGCCGGACTTTCAGGATAGATGTCTCCGAGCTTGAATCGGAGGAAGAGAAAGAGGCCTTAAAGAGACGCAGGAAGAGCCATAAGAAAAGGGTGGAGTCTTATGCGTACACCTCTCTGACCGGCCCGGGGCTGGATAAACATCTGAGATCCTATTTTGTTACAATCGATCCGGAGACAAAGCATAAAGGTGTTGAATATCACCATGATGGAGAGGAATTTATTTACGTTTTAAAAGGTGGTCTTACCATACAGGTCGGCGAGAACATTACAAAACTCGATGAAGGGGAAAGCATACATTTCAACTCCGCCCTTCATCATAAACTCAGTAATCCGGCAAAGAAAACCACAGAACTTCTTGTTGTAATCTACATTCCTTAAGGAAAGGAGGCCACATTGTTTCATTTGACAAGCGAACAGGAAATGATCAGGTTGATGGCCGGGGATTTCGCAAAAAGGGAGCTCGAACCCTTCGCGGGAAAAAGAGACGAGGAGGAGATATTCCCCGCTGATGTGGTCAAAAAGATGGGACAGCTGGGCCTGATGGGTATGATGGTTCCCGCAGGATATGGAGGCTCGGGCGCCGGCGCGGTCAGTTATTCCCTGGCGCTGCAGGAGATAGCCTATGCGTGCGCTTCCACAGCAGTTACCATGTCGGTGACCAATCTCTCCTGTGAACCACTCTTGAAATTCGGGAATGAAGAGCAAAAGCGTAAATATTTAGAGCCATTGGCCAGCGGGGAAATGCTCGGGGCTTTCGCGATTACGGAGCCTGATGCAGGCTCTGACCCGGGGAGCATAAAAACACGGGCAGAGGATATGGGTGATTATTACCTCGTAAATGGAACAAAAACCTTTATCACCAACGGAGGATATGCGGACTTAATAAACCTGATAGCAAGAACCGGCTCCAAAAAGGGGAATCGCGGCCTTTCCGCCTTTATAGTAGAAAAAGGATTCCCCGGTTTTTCTGTAGGGAAAAAAGAGAAAAAGATGGGTCTCAGGGCGTCGGACACGGTCGAGCTTATCTTTGATGATTGCAGAATTCCGAAGGAGAATCTGCTGGGCAGAGAAGGGCAGGGATTCAAGGTTGCAATGACGGCACTGGACAGCGGGCGCATAGGGATTGCCTCACAATCGCTGGGAATAGCGAGGGCATGCCTGGATGAAGCTGTTGAATATGCAAATGCCCGCAGGCAATTCGGCAGGACTATCAGCTCTTTTCAGGCGATCCAGTGGATGGTTGCCGATATGGCCACACAGATAGAAGCGGCAAAACTGCTTACCCTGTCCGCCGCCAACCGGAAGGACCTGGGCCTGGCGTTTACAAAAGAGGCATCAATGGCGAAGCTGTTCGCATCGGAACTCGCAAACAGGGCGGCTTATAAGTCCCTCCAGATACATGGGGGATACGGGTATATGACGGAATACAAGGTGGAAAGACTCTACCGCGACGCAAGGGTGACTTCCATCTATGAAGGAAGTTCAGAGGTGCAGAGAATTGTCATCGCAAGAGAT
>JAUXBI010000025.1 GCA_030619435.1 Syntrophaceae bacterium | reverse complement strand
GGACGCTGCGCGAGGCTGAGACCTTCTCTTACCTGAAGAGGGATGCCTTCATTTTTAAAGGCCTGGAGATAGCGGCTGATTCGGTTTCGGGTGAAGAGAAGTATAGCGATAGACTTGTCTTCGCCTGTCTCTTTCATTACTTCCCCGACCTTTCCGGCAAGCCATACGGCCTCGTTATCTCTTGCCTTCTCAATATCACTGTCGGCAAACAGGCTGAGTGATATCGCACCGCCGTTCTCCTTTTCGCCGGCTGTCTCCGAAGGACCGAAGGGGACTTCGTCTGCATCGGCATCAGGCTCTTTCATTACAGTTTCACCGAACAGACTATTGGTCCATTCAATAAGTTTTTTCACAGAGCGAAAATTCGTTTTCAGCAGGTGCGCGTCAAGAGGGAGCAGGTCTCCACCCGGGATCGGGATTCCCGATTTAGCCTCGATGAACAGTCTTACCTCAGCGTTTCTGAAGGAGTATATGGATTGTTTAGGATCTCCCACAATAAAGACGGTTCTACCGTTTCCCGGAACCCAGCCGCTGCACATGCGGCGTACAAGCTCCCACTGGATGCGGTTTGTGTCCTGAAATTCGTCCACCAGTAGATGCCTTATCCGATGATCAAGATAGAGCTGAATCTCCGAAGGATCGCTGTCGTTTAGTGCCCGGAGCGCGGCCTGTTCCAGCCCTGTAAAATCAACGACATGTCTCTCCCTGCAGGTGGTTTCGTAGTGTTCTATCAGGTCTGCCGCGGTGATGATAAAATCCGAGAGAACATCCATATCCGAATCAATATCGTGAGGGGAGGGAAGGGTCTTAATTTCGGCGAGGGCGGCGGCGCAGGGATCGCCCATGGAAGTTATCATCTCTCCCCACTTTGTCTTGCTGAACTTGCTGTAGAAGCCATTTGCGGGACCGAATTTCTTCAACGCCGTTCCGGCCTTTGTTGTGAGAGAGTGTGCTATTGTCTGCCACGATGGAAGCTCTTCCCATGAATATTCTGGAAGGTGTGAGGGAAGGGTGGCCCCCGCTTCTGCGCCCTGTTCTGAGAGATGATTTATAAGGTCAGCCCAGCAGGATCCCAATTCTGTCTCCGTGAAGATGCCCGAAAGATCGTGAAGACGTTTTTCCACATAGCCGCGCAGTCTTTCGCGTACTATCGATGGAAGTTTCGAGATTCCCCGCCCGCCTGCCTGCCTGATGATGTCTGTCAGATCTCTGAATCTTCCCCTGTTCTTTATGATGTCCCTGAATTCTCCGGAGATGCCGTTCCAGTTATTATTGTGGTGGAGGAGCCTGTTTTCGAATGCCACCCTCCTGCCGTCGTTTTGAGGATACGAGAAGAAGTCTTTCAGGGCGGCCCGGACGGTCTCTTCTATCAGAATGGCCTGCGCGTCATCGTCAATGATTTCAAAATCGGGTGCAACACCAGCTTCAAGGGGCGCGCGTCGTGCTATGTAGCTGCAGAAACCGTGGAAAGTCATGATATTGAGCGCGTCGGAAGAGGTAAGAAGATGCGCTTTTTCTCCGTGTGCCCGAAGCGCCTCTTCGGCAAGCAGGGTCATCTCCCCGTCCGGATCATTTACCGGCGCCCTGTTGCCGTCTGACATATTCAGAGCGCCGGTTATACGCTGACGCATCTCTCCCGCCGCTTTCTCAGTGAAGGTAATGGCCAGGATTTCCGCCGGGTCTTTGACATTTCCAAGAAGTTTGAGGAAACGTTTGGTGAGGAGAAGTGTCTTCCCCGACCCAGCGGGCGATTCCACATAATGTGACCGGCCTGTATCAAGCGCGGCAACGCGCTGCCCGGCATCACTCAGTTTCTGCATTTTCTGCCTCCGGATCTCCGGTTTCTGACCGCTGATCTATAATCCCCATCCTGCACATGGTTATAAACGGGCATTTTTCGCAGAGTTTTTCCCTGTCACTGACGTTTGAAACGGGGAAGGGCCCGGCGCGGAAGTCACCCGATCCGAGCATATCGCCCAATCTTGACATAGCCATCGTCCATTCGTCCAAAGATGATTCGATGTCTTTTACCGGAGAAAGTCTGATATCTCCGGCCGACTTCAGTTGGATATATCCCGCCGAAAATGCCGAGTGCGAGCCGACGTACGCCTCCATACCGGGAATTTTCCCCCTTAAAAGGGCCAGGAGATAGATGACAAGCTGGGGTTCCTTCAGGTGTTTTACGATATCTGCCGCTGAAGGGGATTTGCCCGTCTTGTAGTCCCAGAGGATAATACCCGGGACTTCGCTGAAATCTATCCTGTCAATTCGTCCTCTAAGAGAGAATGGCAGGCCTTCGATCTCAAGTTCCTCAAACGAGCTCTCCTCGGCAATACACCGCCATCCCTCCAGGTTGCGCTCTATTTCGCGATCGAGCCATTCTGTAAGAATACCTCCTCCAGAATCACCATCTGTACCTGTCCAGCGTCTGCGTTCCACTTCCCAGTGGGGATTATCCGCTACATCGCGGAGCACCTTGTCCACACATTCCAACAGGAGCGCCAACGCCTTTTGCCTGTTGCCTTCCATATTCAGGTTCAGCCCGCGATCCCGCAATCTTTGCGTGAACAGGGCCAGTGTCCGATGAATCCGGATTCCCTTCTCTCTGGGAGAAGCCGCCGGCTGTATATCCTCCAACGGGTCTATATTTAAAATGCCTTCGGCAAAGAACCTGTATGGACAGATGATCGCCTTTTGAAACCGGCTTACCGAAACAGTTTCAGGGATGATGTCAGGATTAAGAAGAGGGTCTTCAGGCGGTTCTGGAGACACTCTTTCATTTAATCCGTCGCAGGCCGACCGCAGCCACTCGGCCCGCAACCATGCCGGATCAGGTTCGTTCCAGATGTCTGTGGATTTTTTCTCTTCGTTGCCGGGCCAGAAGGGTGACGGAGTAAGAGGCTTCAGATCTTCCTGTTCCGCTCTGAGGAGGGTAATGTCCGGCGCGAGGGCCATCAGATGGTCAAAAGCATTTTTCGCGAATTCGTACTGGCTTTCCGCTGTGCCCCCCTGCACCAGTTTCCGTTCCGAGGAGTCAAGAAAGGGGAGGGGTCTTGCTGGTTGCGGGAACGACCGGTCGTCCATGCCGAGGACGTACAGCTTGTCGAAATCGAGGCCGCGCGATTCGATAGCCCCCATGATCTGTATGCCCGCATCTTCCGGAGCGCTGATCTGCACTATCTTGCGAGACGCGAGGTGTGTCAGCCATTCTGAAAACTCGTGCCCATCCATGAAAGTTTCGGACAGGTACCTGCCCATTTCTTTCATGATTTCATCAAGATGCCCTTTGTCCACGACATCTTTTTCACCCGACACAACGGGAAAGCCAAAGCGGTTCCAGAGCTCTGTAATCTGTTTTATCCAGAATGCACCCCTTCTCTTTTTGGATATATCTGTCTCGCAAAGGGAGAAGAGATGTTTCGCGCCATTTGAGAAGATAAGATTGTGTATATGAGAGTTTTCCCTTTCCAGCACGCGCAGGAGATTTTCAAATCCATACTCGATGGAGCGCTTTCTCCATATGATGTCAGCCCTTGCTATTTCATGGCGTTTTCCCTGCCGGCATTCATAGTAAGGGGACAGGATAAAGGAGAGCAGCAATTCGCGGGGCTGCCCTTCAAGGATGAAACGCAGCGGAAGCAGGGCCGCGTTCATCAGGTGTGTCTCAATGAGTGGAACGCCTTTTGTAATGTTGAACCAGTGGGCGCCGTGGGGCGGGATATCGGCCATGACGTCCCTGAGGTTTCGCTCCAGCATCTTCGCGTATTTGTCCATATCCGGCACAATGACCCCTATTCTGTGGAGCGGTATTGTCCGGGCGTCACGCGCGAGGCGATGAACAAGATATATGACCTCCTGTTCGGGAGAGGGAAGGGCCAGGGGCTCGACATTTTCAGGTTTTCCCGCGGGAAGATTCACATATTCAAGGTTGGATTTTTGTTCAAGCGCCATGAACAGTTCATGCTCCACAGGGGCGGGCGATTCAAAACCGGCCAGAGAGATCCTGTCCGGGCATGTGATTTTGCCTTCAAGTATTGCCCGACGTAACAAAACAGGATAGCGCGATGGATGGAAGAGACCATTGGAGTCAAGTGTTTTTCTGAATGCTCCGCTTATCTTTCTTCGCCATTCGACGAGCGGCGTGGAGGGAAAACCGGCTGCGGGATCAAGCCCATGGCGCACCATAATGCCGTAATTTTCATCGAGAATAGTGCAGAGATTCGCATCCGCGTTAAGGGGAGAAGGGGGCGCAATCCTGTTGGTCAGATCATTCCAGAGGTTCGCTCTGTAGAGATCGTGGGCGGGCATTTCTTCGGGCCACGATTCAGACCACATTCGAGCGAACCAGGCATTGAGACTCATCGCCTGTAGAGGCTCCCATCCCCGCTTTCCCTCCTCCATACACCGGGTGCGAAAACGCCGGCGCAGACTGCGCGCCAGCCTTCCGGTGGATGTCAGATACAGGCGATCAGGGTTTATGTTGATCATGATTATTCCCAGTTCCCAGTTCCCAGCTATCAGCTATGAGCCATCAGCCATGCGCTATATGCTATGCGCCATGCGAGGCAGCAGGTTAAATGCCCGCTTTTTAGAACGAGTGCTCCTCATTCGGAAATTTCCTGTCCTTGACCTCGCCGATGTACTCCTCTATGGCGGCGCGCATGTCTATATTCAACTTGGCGTATTTCTTTACAAATTTCGGTGTGAACTTTTCAAACATCCCGAGCATGTCATTCACAACGAGCACCTGACCGTCGCACCCGACGCCGGCTCCGATGCCTATTGTTGGTATTGTCAGTGACTTGCTGATTTTTTCCGCGAGCGGCGCCGGAACACATTCCAGAACGATGGAAAATGCACCCGCTTCTTCCAGGATTTTGGCATCTTCCATCATTTTTTTTGCGGTTTTATCATCCTTGCCCTGAACCTTGTACCCGCCCAGTTGATGCACTGATTGCGGTGTAAGACCGAGATGCCCCATGAGTGGAATGCCCGAGGAGGTTATCTTCATTACGGCCTCAGCCACCTCTCTGCCCCCTTCCAGCTTCACACCGTGGGCTCCGGCTTCTTTCATGAAACGTCCCGCATTGCGAACCGCTTCTTCAACCGATATCTGGTACGACATGAACGGCATGTCTCCAATGACCATTGCGCGCTTTGCCGCGCGGGATACCGGTTTTGTGTGATGGAGCATATCTTCCATGGTGACGGGCAGCGTGCTGTCATAGCCGAGAACTGCCATACCCAGGGAATCTCCCACCAGGATCATGTCCACCCCGGCCTCATCCATCACCGCGGCGGTGGAATAGTCGTAGGCGGTCAGCATCGAGATTTTTTCTCCATCCGTTTTCATTCTTTGTACTACGGAAGTTGTGATTTTGTTTATCTTGCCCTGTTTACTCATCTGAAGCTCCTTTCAACAGTGATTTTATCTCCTCGGCCCTGTCTCTGGACAGGGTGTTGTTCTTAATGCCTATGTCCACGGTAAATAATCCCATTTTACAGTACACATCCAAGAGCTCGGGCATTTTGTTTTTAAGTATCTTCAGGTGCCTGCGAATTGTCCCACTGTCGCCACGCGCTATAGGACCGGTCAGCGATTTCTCAATTCCCCGGTCTTCCATGTTCTTCATGGTTCCCCTGACAAGGGGCCAGAAAGACCTGGTTGCCTCGTCGGCATCCATTCCCAGATTCCGGTAGATGCCTTCCACCATGTTCATAAGGGTAACAAGGTAATTTGATGCCATACATGCTGCTGCATGATACAGCGGCTTATCGTTTTCCGACACAAAGAATGGCGTGCCTCCCAGATCTCCTACTATGCGTATTGCCCAGTCTTTTATCTCTCCTTCGGCGGTTATGCTGAAGGTACTTCCGGGGATATTTTCTATAACCCCCTGCACATCTACAAAGGACTGGAGTGGATGAATGCTCGCCACCTGCGCCCCGGATCTGCGGGCAGATTCCAGAAGATCAAGCCCTCCGGCGCCACTCATGTGGACAACTCTTTTGCCGGGACCCACGCCGCCTCCTTCTGATATCTCATTACATACAGATTCGATGAAATCGTCATTTGTGGTAATGAATATGGAGTCTGCCAGCAACGAGGCCTGAATGGGATCATTGCAGGCCTTTCCACCGGTGTAGCTGACACCTTTTTCCAGCGCGTCTGCGGATTGATCAGCGACAGCGCTTATCTCGTAACCGGACAGCCGCAGGAGGTAGCCCACCGCGGCGCCCACCTTGCCGAGCCCTATTATTGCGATCGTGTTTTTCTTCATTTAACGAAAAAAGCCTTTCAGACTGATGTCGGAAAGGCCCATTAATGTATTCTGATATTCTTCTTATCTTCGACCATTCCGTCTCAGTCCAGCGTTTCCGGATCCAAGCGGTTTTGTGGTACCACCTATCACACAGAGAAACGGCTTGTCAACGTGTGATTTGTCCGAGTTCCTGTCTTTTTATCCCTTGTAATTCTAAAGAGAGTTATTATACTAAACCCTGCTCGGAATCTTTATTCACACCCGCGATTTTTATGCATCAGGAGAAAAATGAAAAAAATTGATCTGATGATCTTTGACTTTGACGGGACGCTTGTGTACTCCGGTGATGACCTTGCGAATTCCATTAACCATACATTGAAAAAGCTCGGCATGCCTGTCATTGAGAGGAAAACCATTATAGGGTTTGTAGGCGATGGAGTGGCAAAACTTATCGAAAGATCCCTTGGCGATGGATATCATGATAGATTTGACGAGGCCATGGAGATATTCAGGGTCTATTATGCCGAACATCTTCTCGATACAACGGGTCTTTATCCGGGTGTGCCGGACATGCTGGAGCATTTTAAGGACAGGAAAAAGCTGATTGTTACAAATAAACTTTACAGCTATACTCTGATAATTATGGAGGAATTGGGAATAACCGGATATTTTGAAGATATCATAGGTTTAGACAGCGCTTCCTGCCGGAAACCTGATCCCGGTCTCCTGATTCCCCTTTTGGAAAAATATGGTGCGGAGAAGACAGAAACAGTGGTTATCGGTGACGGGGTTAACGATATTCTGCTCGCGAAAAATACCGGGACGTTGAGTTGCGCGTTGTTGAACGGATTGGGGGATAGAGACAGGCTTCTTTCCCTTGATCCGGATTATCACTGCGAGGACATATCGGAACTGAAAGAACTGTTTGAGTAGCACTTTTGGGAAAAGATAAGGTTCAAGCCCGTGATTAAGGTCAGGAAGACGATTGAAAAATACGCAATGTTCAATTCTGGTGACAGGGTGGGTGTTGCCGTATCAGGGGGGGCGGATTCCGTTGCCCTCCTGCATGTACTCTCAATGCTTGCGAGTGAGTATGACCTTGCGCTGTTTATTCTTCACCTGAACCACGGCATTAGAGGCGGAGAATCTGACGGAGATGAACTCTTTGTTAAGGAACTGGGGGAATCAATGGGTATCCCCGCTGACTCTGAGAAGGTTTCCATTCCGGCGTTAATAGAGAAAAGAGGCGGATCTCTTGAAGATGTCTGTAGAAAAGAGAGGTATTCGTTCTTTGAGAGAATGTCGCAAAAACACAGGCTGAATAAAATCGCCCTGGGACATAACCTGAATGATCAGACGGAAACGGTTATCATGAGGTTTCTCAGGGGAAGCGGGCTTGAAGGTCTGAGAGGTTTTCTGCCCGTGCGGGACGGGATATATATAAGGCCATTTATTGATGTTACAAGAGAGGAAATAATCTCCTTTCTGAGGGAAAAGGACATAAGCTTTGTGACAGACAGTTCCAACAAAGATAACATATATCTGAGAAACAGAATAAGGAACATACTGGTGCCGGAGTTGAAGGCTTCTTATAATGTGAAACTGGAGGAAAATATCGGACGCACAGCCGACATACTCAGGCTCGAAGATGATTTTATCCGGGAGTCGGTTGAAGCGATTATTTCGGACTGGGAGATTGACAGAAACAACGCGAGAATAAATATCCGGAAGATGGAAAAGCTGCATCCGGCTTTGCAATGGAGGCTTATAAAGACTATACTTAAAAGCTATTCCCCGGTAAAAAACGGAATCGGTTATCTCCATGTAAAATCAGTAGCGGATCTGATTGAAGGTTCGACTCCGAGCGCCTCTGTTGATCTTCCTTTCAATCTCAGGGCCCGGCGGGAATATGATGAGCTGATTATTTCGCAGAAAGAAGGCGAGGAGTCACACATCTCGAAAAATCACCTTCCGGGTGAAGGAAAAGAGGGTGACTTTTCATACACGGTGAAAATCCCGGGCAGCGTAGATATCGTGGAGACAGGCGTAAAGATGAATTTTGATGTGGTCGATGCATGTGAGGCGGATACCCATTCTGGCAACCCTGTCTTTATGGATTATAATTCCATTTCTTTCCCGCTTGTTGTGAGGAACATAAGGGCAGGGGACCGGATACAGCCCCTGGGAATGAAAGGAACGAAGAAGATAAAGGCGCTGTTTATAGATGGAAAGGTGCCGAAGTTCGGGAGAAAGTCGATTTCCCTCCTGGTTGATCAAAAATCGGTGCTGTGGGTGCCCGGTATGAGATTGAGCGACAGGGTGAAGATTACCGATGTGACGGAAAAGGTGGTAAAAGCAGAAATTATTTGATAGTAAAATCTTAAATATTTTGACAGGGAGTAAAAAGTGAATCAATTTCAGAAAAATATGGCCCTATGGATAGTGGTAAGTCTTGTGTTTGTTTTTCTCTTTCAGCTGTTCAACCAACCTCATGAGAAGAGAGAACAGATTGTGTACAGTGATTTTATCGCTTATCTTGATAAAGGGCAGGTTATGGAGGTTACCATTCAGGGTGAAAATATAGAAGGCAGACTTGTCAATGGTACAACATTTAAATTATATGCGCCTCAGGATCCGAATCTGGTTTCCCTCCTGAAGGAGAGGGGTGTGAAAATTGCGGCCAAACCCACTGAGGGGTCTTCCTGGTACATGACCATTCTTATATCGTGGCTTCCCATACTGCTGCTTGTAGCCGTCTGGATATTTTTCATGAAACAGATGCAAATGGGTGGAGGCAAGGCAATGTCCTTCGGGAAAAGCAGGGCCAAGCTGAT
This sequence comes from Syntrophaceae bacterium, assembly GCA_030619435.1. Taxonomy (GTDB): domain Bacteria; phylum Desulfobacterota; class Syntrophia; order Syntrophales; family UBA2210; genus UBA2210. The sequence goes on along the minus strand of JAUXBI010000025.1, from coordinate 2,676 downwards.
GACCGATAAGTCTCAGAAAACTACCTTTGCCGATGTGGCGGGTATTGATGAAGCCAAGGAAGAACTGGAAGAGATTGTCGAGTTCCTGAAAGACCCCAAAAAGTTCACGAGACTGGGGGCAAGAATACCCAAGGGGGTTCTTCTTGTCGGACAGCCCGGCACGGGCAAAACCTTGCTTGCAAGAGCAATTGCCGGAGAGGCGGAAGTCCCTTTTCTGAGTATCAGCGGGTCCGATTTCGTGGAAATGTTTGTGGGCGTCGGCGCGTCCCGCGTGAGAGACCTCTTCAATCAGGGAAAGAAGAACGCACCCTGCATAATTTTTATTGACGAACTTGACGCTGTTGGAAGGCAGAGAGGCGCCGGACTCGGAGGCGGTCATGACGAGCGGGAGCAGACGTTGAATCAGATGCTCGTGGAGATGGACGGATTTGAATCCAATGAGGGCGTTATTATCATGTCGGCTACCAACCGTCCTGATGTTCTTGACCCCGCTCTCTTGAGACCCGGAAGATTTGACAGACAGGTGGTGGTTCCGCTTCCGGATATCAAGGGAAGAGAGAAGATATTCGAGGTGCACGTCAAGAAGGTCTCGTTGGAACCCGATATAAACCTTTCTGTTGTTGCCCGGGGGACGCCCGGTTTTTCCGGCGCTGATATAGAAAACCTGGTTAATGAGGCGGCCCTTTACGCGGCAAGGTCCAATAAAGACAAGGTTTCCCTCTCTGATCTGGAATACGCGAAAGACAAGGTGCTTATGGGTGTGGAGAGAAGAAGCATGGTCATAAGCGATAAGGAGAAAAAGAACACTGCTTATCATGAAGCAGGCCATGCTCTGGTGGCCAAGTTGATCCCGGGGTCTGACCCGATACACAAGGTTACCATTATTCCGAGAGGAAGGTCTCTCGGCCTGACCCAGCAGCTTCCTGTGGATGAGAAGCATACTTATCCCAGCTCATACCTGATTGACAACATTACGATCCTTCTCGGGGGCAGGGCGGCGGAAGAGCTGATCCTGAAAGACTTTACTACGGGAGCGGGAAACGACATAGAACGCGCAACGGATCTTGCCAGGAAAATGGTCTGTAACTGGGGCATGAGCGAAGAGATGGGACCTCTGACATTTGGAAAGGCGGAAGAGCAGATATTTCTGGGCAGGGAGATTGCCACGCATAAGAATTACAGTGAAGATACAGCGAAAAAGATAGACAGAGAAATGTCACGAATCGTTACGGAAAACTATGAAAGAGCCAAAAAGCTTCTTTCGGATAATATAAACACGCTTCATAAACTCTCGGAGGAACTTCTTGAAAAGGAGGTGCTGAACGCCGAAGAGCTTGATGCGATAATAGGTGAAAAAGAGAAAAAGAGGGGCAAAAAAGTCAAAGCAGGAAAAGCGGAGAAAGAGGCTTAGGTGAGGTATCTGCATATAACATCTTCTGCTCAGGCGGAGAATGAACTGAAAAGGGTTGGAGTGGACCTGCCGGGAATCGATGCCATGCTTCCCAAGATGGAAAATATCAACCTGCTGCTTGAGGGAATTGAGTGCAAGATAGCGAATATATTAAAACAGGAGATGTTGTCCATAGGGGGAGACGTCGCTGTGGCAAGGGGGTCTGTATCCTGTAGCATAGACAGTACAGATGCCATAATAATCGGCACACTGAAACAGGTACGAAGACTTGCGGACAAGATAGCGCCGCAGCCGTTTACCCTGAGAGATATATCCGAAGATATCAGAAAGGTTCTTGACAATATCACAATAGACACCTTTGTGCTCAGGACGCCGAAGAGAGAAATAATTGTCGGCGGGCGGACTCTTGTTATGGGCATAGTGAACATGACTCCCGATTCCTTTTCCGATGGGGGCATGTTCGGCAGTGTCGAAGATGCCGTGAAATACGCACTGAAACTGGAGGAAGAAGGCGCAGACATCCTTGATATAGGGGGCGAATCTTCAAGACCCGGCTCGGAACCTGTGTCTGCCGAAGATGAGCTGGACAGGGTTATGCCACTGATAAAAAAACTTAAAGGATTGCTCTCCATCCCGATATCGATAGATACAACAAAGGCTGATGTGGCGCGCCGTGCGATAGAATCAGGGGCGGAGATGGTTAATGATATAAGCGCGATGAGGTTTGACGCGAAGATGCCGGAAGTGATTGCAGACTGCCATGTCCCCGTTGTCCTGATGCATATGAGAGGGGTGCCTGAGACCATGCAGGAGGGCGACCTTGCGTACCTGGCGCTTATGGGGGAGATTACAGGATTCCTGAAAGAAAGTATGGAGAATGCCCGATCATCCGGCGTGGATGTTGAGAATATAATTGTTGATCCCGGCATCGGTTTTGGTAAGTCCACGGCGGATAATATTGCCATCCTTAGACACCTCAGAGAATTGAAGACACTGGGAAGGCCGATTATGGTAGGCACGTCGCGAAAGAGATTTATAGGAGAAATCACAGGAGAAGAACTTGCCGGAGACCGCGTTGCAGGTACAGCGGCAAGTGTTGCCGCTTCCATAATGAACGGTGCTGATATCGTAAGGGTTCACGATGTAGCATTTATGAAGAGATTATCCGGTGTTATCGATGAAATAAAGGGATGATTCGCGTGATGGGAGCAGGCCTTCATATAAATCTTTCCCATACTGACAGATCTGCGATGGTTTTTGTTGTT
>JAUXBI010000124.1 GCA_030619435.1 Syntrophaceae bacterium | reverse complement strand
TTCTTGGCGAAAAGGGTGTGAATGTCATCATAGCGAGAGGGGATGGGTCGGATCTTCATTCTTGACAAACAACATGGGGGAGGGGTCTTGACTGAGGATGTTCTTCTGACAAGAATGAAGTCCTCACCTTGAATGAGTGCCCCCTGCTGTGCCCTTTTGTTTTAAAGTGAGACATTCAATATCCAAAGTTGGAAACAACTCATGACTCAAACAACAACCACCATCCCCATCGCCTCGATCATCCTCGACGAAGACATCTATCCGAGGAAGAGTATCGATCCCCGGCGTGTCGGCATATTCGCCGAGAATATCCGAGACGGCTTCAAATTTGACCCCATGGAAGTGGAGCCCGACTCGGATCATCCCGGCATGTACCGCCTGCTCGACGGCACCCACCGATGGAGCGCCTACAAGACAACCGGTGTGACAGAGGTCAAGGTAGTCATAAAGAATCTAAACGGTGAAGATCCGCTGCTCTATGCCGCAAAAAAAGCCATCGGCCCCAGACAGTTGACAGAAGATGAAGCAAGAGACACAGCAAGACGCGCTTACAATAAGAACCCGGCCCTGACATCTTCAGACATAGGAAAAGCAATCGGCCGCTCAAGGCAGACAGTGGACTCCTACATAGCCGATCTCAGGGCCGCGACACAGTTGGACATCGACCTCAAGATATTTCGCATGAATCGCCTCGGCATCCCGCAGCGGGCAAAAGGGGACAGACTTATTTTTATCCTTGAGCGTGGATAAAAGGGACAATTCCCGAAGGGGAATGGAGCTTAATCAGTCAATCGCTGCAACGGGGGCAGTTGACCGGTAGTTCCAGATTTGTGGATGAGATCGAGAAGAAACTTGCGAGGTAGGTAGAATTTTGTGGACAAGGGAGACCGAGCAAAACAAATGTCTCCCTTTTTTAGTACATCCGGATTGATACGACCTGGCTAAGGTCGTATCAATCCGGGTTAGATTTACACAGACAATGATATCCATGCTTTTCGTTTGATTGCTACAGAGGGATGTTGTTGTGCTTTTTAGGATGTCTTACTTCGACCTTATCCTTAAATGTCTCAAGGAGAGCCACAATCCTTTTCCTTGTTTCCCTTGGCGCAATAATCTCATCAACAATTCCTAATTCCGCTACAAAATATGGATTGTTGAATTTCTTTTCATAGGCTGCCACCAACTCCTTACGTTTGGCTTCCGGATCCTCGGCGCCGGAGATCTCCTTACGGTAGATTATATTGCATGCCCCTTCCGCACCCATTACAGCTATTTGCGCGGTAGGCCAGGCCATAACATAGTCAGCTCCAAGAGATTTGGAGCACATGCCAATGTAAGCTCCACCATAGTCCTTGCGAACATCCACGGTAATCTTAGGTACAGTGGCTTCAGAATATGCGTGAAGAAGCTTGGCCCCGTGTGTAATAATACCCGCCCATTCCTGCTCCGTTCCGGGCATATATCCGGGGACATCGGCAAAGGTTAGAAGCGGTATATTGAAAGCATCGCAGAACCTGATAAACCGTGCCGCCTTATCGGAAGCCTTGTAATCCAGGACACCTGCGGAGAACTTTGGATTATTAGCAATAACACCGACAGGTTTTCCCATAATCCTGATAAAGGCCACTGTGACACTCCGTGCCCAAAGCTCATGGGATTCAAACATCTCATTATTGTCCGCAACTGACATGATAATTTTTTTCATATCGTACCCACGCGCTGCTCTATCGGGAACGATAGTATCCAGTTCCGGGCATTCTCTATCGGGGCTGTCTGTACACTCTTTGACAGGCAGAGGGCTATGGCAACTATCCGGAAGATAGGACAATAAATCCCTCACCTTGTTGAGGCAATCTTCATCGCTTTCAGTAGCAACGTGACAAACACCGCTTTTTGTCGCATGGGCTATGGCACCACCAAGATCTTCATGCGAGACCTCCTCGCCGATAACCGCCTTAATTACATCCGGTCCGGTTATATACATATGGCTGGTTTCTTTAACCATGAACACAAAGTCCGTAAGAGCCGGTGAATAAACAGCTCCCCCGGCAGTCGGCCCCATCATTACAGCGATCTGGGGGATATACCCCGACCCGATTGTGTTGCGATAAAAAATTCCCCCGTAACCTTCCAGGGATGGAACTCCCTCCTGAATACGCGCTCCTCCCGAATCATTTAAGGCAATAAAAGGCTTTTTGGCGTCCATTGCCATATCCATAACTTTACATATCTTTTTGGCGTGCATTTCGCCAAGACTGCCGCCGGAACTGGTAAAATCCTGGGAGGCCACAAAAACGGTACGGCCATTAACCTTGCCAAAGCCGGTAACAACGCCATCCGCCTTGATCTCTTTTTTGTCCATTCCAAACAGGGCAGAACGGTGTTTCACAAACAATTGTACTTCCTGAAAGGTGCCTTTGTCGAAAAGCAGATCGACTCTCTCGCGAGCTGTCAGCTTTCCCCTGTCATGCTGTTTTTGAACAGCTTTCTCTCCGCCCATGGTCAATAAATTGTCTCTTAATTCTTCAAATTCCCTGATTTTATCTTCTGTAACTCCCATTTCTACCTTCCTTTCGTATTAATAGTGGTTATTTATGTATACATCATCTTCAGGCATATTATTCATAGCGCTGGTACTGTCAAACCGGCAATCGTACTGCGACAGATGAAAATCTTCCCATATCCGGCTCCTTCTGTCCCCCGGAAAACCGTTTCATCCTGTTTTAACACTCTCACACTTCGTTATTGATAATTCCCTTCTTTTTCAGCTTGTCAGTTTCTTCTTGAGAATACCCGAGAATGTCTTTCAACACCTCTTCCGAATGCTCTCCCAAAAGTGGAGCGGGTGCATAAACTTTCCCCGGCGTTTCAGACAAATGAATCGGCGAACCGGCAATTTTCATTCTACCCGCGCGTGGCTGGTCAATTTCTACAAGCATCCCTCGATATTTGATATGTGGATCTTCACATATCTCCCTCATGTTATTGATTGGAGAATAGGGAAGAGCTGCTGTATCAAAAATGGCGGACCACTCCTGTCTTGTTTTCTTTGCCATTTCGACATCGAGAACAGGAATGAGTTCTGTTTTGTTTTTTGTCCTGAGGGGATTTGTCCTGAATCTGGGATCATTGGTCAAATCCTCCCTTTCTATCACTTTACAGTATTTGGCCCACAGGGCATCATTCCCGATAGCTGCTATGAACCAGGCTTCATCCTTTGTTCTAAAAGCCTGAAACGGAACGATAGAGGGATGTGCGCTTCCCAGAGAACAGGGAATTTCGCCTGTGAGAGTGTATCGGACAGAGGCGTTTTCCAGCATGCAAAACAGACCATCTACCATAGAGCCATCATAGTGTTGTCCCCTGCCCGTCTTTTCACGATTGATTAATGCGGCAAGTATTCCGATGGCCGCCTGATGACCGGCAATTATATCCCCGACAGAGGATCCCACCCTGCATGGAGGACCCCCTTCCGGTCCCGTGATACTCATGAGACCGCTGTAACCCTGGGCGACCATATCATAGGCCGGCCGGGTATCATAGCCGGGAAGGGAATCATGTCCGAAACCACAAATGGAAGCATAGACAATTCTCGGGTTTATTTCTTTAATAGCTCCCCAGCTGAACCCAAGTTTTTTCATCGTTGTTGGTCTGTAATTTTCCACAATTACATCTGATTTTTTGATAAGTTTTGTCAGTATTTGTTTTCCTTTATCACTTTTCAAATCCAAAACCAGGCTCTTTTTATTACGGTTGAGGCTTACAAAATAACCGCTTCGGTTTTTATCCCGTTCACCGGCAAAAGGACCGAATTCCCTTGAGTCGTCCCCGTGAGCCGGTTCAATATGGATCACCTCGGCCCCAAGATCTGCCAGAAACATCGTACAAGTCGGCGCTGCCAATACATGGCCTAAATCGACAACTCTTATGCCCTCTAATGCCTTCATAGCCAATTTTCTCAATTAATTTAGGGGAATAACTGCTTTCCTCGCAGGCGACTATCTCAAAAATGTCGTTGCGTGTCAAGGCGATAATGGATTTTGATAACTGTTCACTGTTAACCCCGACCCGTCGGGGCATGAATCAGCCTCAGGTAAAAGGGGATGACCCCCCTCCCGAACAGGATTGACAGGATCCCTGGAAACCGGCAGGGGAGGACAAGACCTTCTCTGCCTTTTCCTCGCCACATCCGGGGCATTCTATACCGCTGTCGCTATCACTCGCAAACCGGATTAATTCAAACTTATTGCCACAATTTTTGCAGACATATTCATAGATTGGCATTTTTTTCTCCTTAAAAATATTCCTCAGTATGCCTGTCCCTTCAGTTCATCAACATACAGGGAAACACTGTCCGCGGCCGTCGCTCCATCTCCGCAGGCGGTTACCACCTGTCTCAGGGATTTGCTGATGCAATCTCCACACGCGAAGACACCTTCGGCCGATGTTTTCATGTCTCTATCTGTAATGATATATCCATCCTTATCCAGATTGACAATTCCCTTGATAAAAGCCGTATTTGGCACAAGACCGACAAAAATAAAGACGCCGTCGACAGAGATTTCTTCGTATCTGTCAGGCGTTTTGACTTTCTTTATTTTTACCCCGGTTACGCCATCCTCCCCCAATATCTTCTCCACGGTGGAATCCCAGGCAAATGTGATTTTTTCATTGGCAAAGGCCCGCTGCTGGAGTATGGCCGTCGCGCGCAGGCGGTCTCTTCTGTGAATGACTGTAACCTTTGAGGCAAATTTCGTCAAATAGAGGGCTTCCTGGATGGCGGTATCTCCACCTCCAATCACGGCAACCTCCCTGCCCCTGTAGAAGGGAGCATCACAGGTGGCGCAGTATGATATCCCTCTGCCGATAAACTCCTGCTCCCCTGGTACTCCCAGGCTGCTCCAGGCTGCTCCCGTAGAAACAATGACTGAGAGGGTCTGGTAGACATCGTTATCGGTAGTAATTTCCCATCCTTCAACGTCTCCTGATTTTTTTCTGTTTATGCGGTTCACTTGTTCCGGTTTGATCTCCAACCCGAACGAGAGTGCCTGTTTTTTGAACGTATCATTAAGTCCAAAACCGCTGATCTCAGGAACACCGGGGTAATTTTCTATCATATCCGTCATGGTTATCTGACTGGCCTGGGCGTTTCCCTCCAGCAGCAATACTTTCATGTCGGCCCTGGACGTATACAGCCCCGCAGTAAGCCCACCGGGTCCTCCCCCTACAACAATAATATCGTATGTATCTTCCGATATATTTATATCAGACATGATTCACTTTCCTCCCCTCATAATTTACAAAGCCCGCTCGCAGTTATTCAAATGTCCGGCTGCCAGGAATCAGTTTGCCGGAATAAAAGCAAAAGCTTTTCTCTCCTACTTTCTGAATTGTTATTTCAAGTTAATCATATTCTATGCTTTGTCAAGCGCTGGCCATACCTGAACCCTCAATT
>JAUXBI010000203.1 GCA_030619435.1 Syntrophaceae bacterium | reverse complement strand
AACTTAATGAAAAAAAATAGAGTAGTTATAACAGGAATGGGCGTTGTGGCGCCGAACGGACACGGGCTGAACGATTTTGAGCAGGCCCTGCGCGATGGCCGGTCGGGAGTTCGTTTTTTCCCCGGAATGGAGGAACTCAAATTTGGATGCCAGATCGGGGGGATGCCGCAAGGTTTTGACGAAGTCCGCAAGAGCTATTTCGATCATGAAAAGCTTCTCTCCCTGAACGATAATATCGGATATATATCCGTATCCGCTGTTGACGCGTGGCGTGACGCAGGATTTGACTGGTCCGATGATGACCAGGAGGTGGTAGACTGGGACACAGGCGCCATTCTCGGTTGTGGTATCGGCGGCATGGATACGATTGCCGAGAGAGTTGTCCCCATGGTTAGCCAGGGCAAGACAAGACGCATGGGGAGCAGGATTGTCGAACAGGTCATGAACAGCGGTACAAGTGCCCGCGTCGGTGGTCTGTTGGGGTTGGGCAACCAGGTAACCTCCAACTCCGCTGCCTGCAGTACCGGAACAGAAGCAGTTGCTAATGCAGTGTTAAGGATACGATCGGGACTGGCAAAACGGATGCTGGCAGGCGGATCTGAAGGGGCATCGCCCTATATATGGGCGGGATTCGATTCAATGCGTGTCATTCCCCGCAAGTTTAATGACCACCCGGAACAGGGTTCCCGCCCGATGAGTGCTTCCGCAAACGGATTTGTTCCCGGTGCGGGAGCAGCAGTCCTGGTTCTTGAAGATCTGGAAACAGCTCTTGAGCGGGGCGCCAGGATTTACGCGGAAATCCTCGGAGGAGATGTCAATAGCGGCGGTCAGCGCAACGGTGGTTCCATGACAGCGCCAAACCCGGAAGGCGTCCAGCGTTGTATCAGAAGCGCTATGGCCGATGCGAATATTACCTCGCGTGAAGTGGATGCCATCAATGGACACCTGACGGCGACATTTGCAGATCCGTCTGAAGTAAACAACTGGTCACTGGCTCTCGACAGGGGACCTGGGGATTTTCCGTACATAAACTCGACAAAATCAATGATTGGCCACTGTCTCGGTGCGGCGGGAGCCATCGAAAGTGTTGCCGTTGCTCTTCAGCTGTATAAAGGATTTCTGCACCCGTCTGTCAACTGTGAAGATGTACATCCGGAGATTGAAGCGTTCGCGGAAAGCATTCCTCACGAAGTCATGGAGTATCCGGAATTAAAGGTCATGGCGAAGGCATCCTTCGGCTTTGGAGATGTGAACAGTTGTCTTATTTTTAAAAAGTGGGAAGAATAAACTGAGCCTTGGGCTTAAACTTCGATTTAAAAAAACATTAAAATTACAAGGAGAGAAATAATGGAAGAAAAAGAAATTTTGCAAGAGATGGTAAATATCCTCAAACCGTATATCAAAGACCCGGCTTTGCTGGATAGCGCGACAAAAGAGACACATATCCTCGATGATCTCAAGGTCAATTCGGCGCGTCTTGTGGATATCATTATCAAGTGTGAAGATGTATTTGACATTGAAATCGACGATGATGAAGCCGATAAGATCAGAACCGTCGGAGATGCCGTTGAAATCATTCAGAATAAATTAAGTTAATTTTTAAATGGATATGAATCAGGGTAATTTATAATGAAACTGACGGCAAAATTTTTCCTGAACCTGCAGCTTATTCTGGGGCGCATGGTGGTTTTTCTTTTAGGTCCCCTTATATTTATAACGATAAGGCTTATCGGGTACAGGGTGAGAGATCTGAGAGAAACAAGAAGGAATGTTCTGAACCTGTTTGAAAAACATAGTGGGCCTTGGGTGATATGTCCCAACCACTTGACCATGATAGATTCAGCAGTACTGGCTTATGCCATGGCGCCACTGCATCGCTATATGCTCAATTACAGGCTACTTCCCTGGAATCTTCCGGAAAGCGCGAATTTCCAGAGCAATATTTTTCTGGCTGTTCTCTGTTATTTGACGAAGTGTATACCGATCAGCCGCGGTGGAGATCGGAAAAAAATGAAAGCCACCATGGACAAATGCGCCCATCTCTTGAAACAGAAAGAAAGCCTGCTCATCTTTCCAGAAGGGAGACGTAGCCGGACAAGCCGTGTGGATACGGAAAACTTTTCCTATGGAGTCGGGCGTTTGATAAACAACAACCCCGGTTGCAACGTCATGTGTATCTATCTGCGCGGTGATGGACAGGAGGCATACAGCAATATTCCCCGGTTTGGTGAACGGTTCACCATGTGCGTAGAAGCATTTCAACCTCGTACGGAAAGCACAGGATTGAAAGGGCAAAGAGAATGCGCGAAGCAAATCGTAGAGCACCTGGCCCGGATGGAGAAAAATTATTTTGGTAGGCAACGATATTGTAGATCTGACCGATCCCCGGACAAAAGAGAAAAGCCGGGATATGCGGTTCATGAACAGAGTGTTCACGCCGGATGAACAACGAAGCATCTTAAAGAGCAGCAAGCCGGATATAGTTCTCTGGAGCCTGTGGGCGGCAAAAGAGACGGGATACAAGGCAATAAGTAAACTGCATCCCGGTGTTTCCTCTGCGCCCGGACATTATGAAGTAATATTATTATCAGCAGACGGGTCTTTGCCTGAAACGGGGGTTGTTCATACTTCCTGTGGACCGGTATCAGTCTGTTTCTTTATAAACAGTGACCATATTCATTGTATCGGTACAACGCCGGACAAAGATACGGATTCAATCATGTGGGATATCCGTAAGATATACCGGCGCCGGTCTTCTCCCGATTATGAGTCGAATCTTGTCCGGAATATGGCCGGAAAAAAGATAGCACGCTATCTGAAAGAGGATCCAAAAACCATAGAAATCATTCGGTCAAAGGGGCATCGCGGTCTCGGTCCCCCGGTAATCTATGCCGGAAAGAAAAGAACCACAATCGATATCAGCATGAGTCATGACGGCCTGTTTGTGGCCTATGCACTTCAGGATACAAACAATCATATTCATTAATAAAATCAATTAGCATTACACCCGGAGCTGTTTTACCTACAGGCTCCATGATTCCTCATCTGACCCTAATACACCAATACACTGCCCTAATTCATGCTTGTCTTTCACAATAAAGTGGTATATTTCTTACTCAAATTACACTGGAGAGGAAATGGAAATGAAAATAGTTTTTATTGTTTTATTAGCGCTCGTGCTTCTTTTTGCAGGTCTGCGTCTGGTAATGGAATTCAAGACTTGGAGAATGAAAGGGAAGAATGCGCCTACCCCTCATAAGGCATCGAAGAAAAGGATTCAGGCAGGTGAAAAGACGGTGCTGTATTTTTATACGCTATCGTGTGGTGCGTGCAGGATGCAGGAACCAGTTATTCAGCGCATACAGAAGCGGTATCCGGACGCGGTATTTAAGATTGACGCGTCACATAACCGCGAAGCAGCTGCTTCCTACGGGGTGATGGGAGTT
>JAUXBI010000129.1 GCA_030619435.1 Syntrophaceae bacterium | reverse complement strand
CTTCATATCTTTCACGTACAGCATCATCCAATTCCTCACGATCCATCTTTACCGCGAGAGGAAGATAATCCATAATATCCTGAGCTGTTACTCCATCTTCGCCTTCACATTCCGCGGCGAGGTCGCCGGAGACTCCATGTATGAACACACCCTTTCTGACCGCATCCTCCACGGGCAGTCCCAGTCCGAACATGGCGGCAATTGTGCCGGTGAGTACATCCCCTGATCCGGCCGTTGCCATCCCCGGATTTCCACTGATATTTATAAAAATCCTTCCATCGGGATATCCTATAAGCGAGTGAGCGCCCTTCATTACAATAATCGCGCTCAGGTCACGGGCGGTGTTCTGCAGTATGTTTATCCTGTCTGCCTGTATCTCTTCCACATCAACACCCGTGATTCTGGACATCTCGCCCAGATGAGGCGTCAGGATGGTAGGTGCCGTTCTTTCTCTGATAATCTGAAGATCCGCGCACAGAGCGGTAATTCCATCCCCATCTATCAGCAGAGGCTTTGTGATATCACGGGCAAGTTCTCTCACGAGCATCTGCGTTTCTTCATCAAGCGACAGACCCGGCCCCAGCACAACCATATCCATTTTCTCCGAAAGTTTCAGCAGATCATCTTTATTTCTGGAAGCGATACTACCGGAAGCTGTCTCTTCCTGAGGGATAAAGACAATCTCACTTCCCTTGTCGGCTATGAAGGACGTGATAGACTGCGGGGATGCCAGTCGCGAATATCCGCCCCCGGCCTTCATGAATGAAAAGGCCGCGAAATAGGGAGCTCCGAAATAACCGGCGGCGCCTGCAATAAAGAGTGCATTACCTAAATCTCCCTTATGGGCGTCCGTACCTCTCGGCGGAATCTCCGGCGTAATATTGATTTCAACCTGTATGGAATCATCATTGTAGTGTGAAGGGGGAAACGAAATATGGGTCACATACAGTTTTCCGCACAGATCATATCCCGGAAAGAGCATATTTCCTGCCTTGAGCAGTCCGAATGTAACGGTATAATCCGCCTTCACCGCTGCACCCATAATCATTCCCGTGTCGCCGTTGACACCCGATGGTATGTCAACACTGAAGACCGGTTTCCCGCTGTTATTTATTATTTCTATAACATCTCGATGCAGTCCCTCAACGTCCCGCGCAAGGCCTGTCCCGAAGATCGCGTCTACAATTCCATCAGAATCGAGCACATATGCCTTCACGGAGTCCGCATCGGCAATCTCTCTGATCTCCATAGGAAGCTTTTTGATAATGTTAAAATTCATCCTTGCGGAATCCGCGAACCGATCCGGATTACCAACAATAAAAACCTTTACATCTCCACCGTTTGAGTGCAGTTTTCTCGCGATAACACACCCGTCACCACCATTATTCCCGACACCGCAGAATACAGCAAACTTCCTGCCTTTTACACCCAATTTACTCTGAATAACGCCGAACATAGCAAGGCCCGCGTTTTCCATCAACAGCTTATCTTCTATTCCGAACTTCTCTATGGCTGTCCTGTCCAGATTTCTCATCTGTGCTACACTGCTTATCTTCATTTCCTGTTCCCCTGATTTGGTTGAAGAAATTGTTTGACATTGTAATGAGATATCACTACTGTCCGGTTAAGGATCGAATAAATTCAATTGGTTACTTATGACAGGTTCTTTTTCTTGTTTAAGAGCATCGCTAACCAGTTGAATAATGGGCTTTTTCTCAAAAATATTGACCTCCAAGATTTGCAAAATTGTGTGGAGGCTACCCGGCAAATTAAGCCGCTTTTTCATAATTGCTACGAGCAAATAGATACTGATGGCAACCCAAATCTGGGTTTTTACTGCATTGAATGATGTTCCAAAGAACGATTTTATTCTCAAGTGCTGTTTGATCCATTTGAAAAACAGTTCTATTTGCCAGCGTTGTTTGTAGATGCCGGCCACTATTTCTGCCGGTATTGTAAATATATTGGTCAGGAAAACAAAGCGCTTGTTTGTTTCCGGGTCCACATATGATACTCGCCGTAAGGCCTCCGGGTACGCTTCTTTCGACTTTGTAACTTTGAGAATGATTGTTTGATCGGCCCGAAGACCTAAAGCTTTGTCCACCTTTCGTGAAGTCAGACGGCGAAACTTCAGATTGCTCTTTGCACGAATGACGAAAAAGGCGGGAAGCTGATGAATCGCATATAGGCGCCCGAAGTCTATATACCCTCGATCCATTGTGACGATTGATTTTTGTTTTATAGGCACTATGTCCAGTATGGTAACATCGTGGACATTGCCAGGGGTAAGGCTGATGAACGTGGGGATTGAGCCGCGTAAATCCAGCAGTGTATGGATCTTTATTGCCGCCTTGGTCTTTCGAAATGTTGCCCATGGGAATAGAGAGAGGCATAGATCGACGGTTGTTGAATCGAGGGCATATAATGATTGAACCAGCTCCACTGCCAGTTTTTCGTTTTGATAGAGTTTTTTCGCTATGCCGATGAGATAGTATCCGAAGTCCTGATATATCCGGTAATCGCGACGCTCGTTGGCATCGGCCAGTGTTGACCGTGATATCTGATTCCGGAAGCCGACGTGGTATAATTTTTCGCGATGCGAGTTTAAACATGTTTCTATATCTCTTAAGCTTTCTCGATACGTTAACTGGGCAAAGGCCAGGCACAGAAACTGATCGTAACAGGGGAATTTTCTGATTTTGTAATTGCCATTATGTTTTGTAACGCATTTATTGAACTCGTAGCGTGATAAGTGCTGAAGTATCTGAGCAAATACGGTTTTTCCTGAATTCATGAGTGTGCCTCCTCCAAAATTAGGAGGAAGCTTATAACTCAGGATCAATCATGTAAATTTTCAAATCGAAAAAAGTGAAAATGGTTAATTATCTATTTAATTTCAACGTATTATGGCATGTTGCTAAACTTTTAACCGGACAGTAGTGATATCATGGGGTAAATTGCGATTCTGGTCAACGGGAGGATATCTTCGAGAAAAATCAGTCGTGGAGGAAGGTGCTTGGATCGACATTCAGAGTCCGGGAGAGGCGGAGCAGGAAACTGACGAACGGGGAGATCTCGTCTCTTTCACACTGCTCGATAAATTCCGGCGACTGGTCTGTTGACTGGGCGAGGGATTCACGGGAATGACAAAATTGTGCATATTTCGACTTTTTACGAAGCCATCTGGGGGTATTGGCGGTGCGACAATGGGGGACGCTGCCAAAATCTGAAAGGGGAATCAATCTTTCTGTAAATTGGCCTGAAATATCTTTCCGGGGTTCAGTATCTGCAGTGGGTCGAAGATTTGTTTGATTTCTTTTTGAATGCGGATGCTTTCCGCGGAGAGTTCCATCGGGAGAAACCGTCTTTTTGCGATTCCTATCCCATGTTCACCGGAAATAGTCCCACCCATGGACAGCACCTTTTTCAACAGATTTACGATTCCTTCTTCTGCGCTGTCTCTGCATTTACGGTCTTCCGCGGTAATATTCACGTGAATATTACCGTCTCCGGCATGACCGAAGGAATAGATCTTTATCCCGGACCCTTCTTCGAATCCGCGCAGGCAACCGACCAGGTCCGCAATTTTCCCTATGGGAACGACAACATCCTCGTGCAGATAAAGCGGGAATCTCTCTTCTATCCGCAGAGAGACCTCCCTGCGGATTTCCCATATCCTGGCTCTTTTGAGAGAATCGGGAGCCATGACAACATTGACAGCGCCCTGCTCCATGCAGATCTCGCCGATGGCCTCCATCTCCTCTTCTATCACTCTCTGGACGCCGTCCGTTTCAATAATAAGCATGGCCTTTGCCGACCTTGCCTCTTCGAACGGGAGAAGATCTCCTGTTATCTCCAGGCACCTGTCATCGAGAAATTCCACGGCACAGGGGACATGCCCCCGGACCAGCATGGCGGTAACCGCATCCATGGCGGAGGTCAGCCGCGGAAAAAATGCGACCAGTGTCGTTACCGTCTTAGGGTGTGGTATCAATTTAAGGATGAGTTTTGTGATTACTCCCAGCGTTCCCTCTGATCCGAGCAACAGGTGGCGCAAGTCATAGCCGACCACGCCTTTCCTCGTCCGTACTCCGGCTTCGATTATCTCACCCGATGGAAGTACCGCCTCAAGCCCGAGGACATAATCCCTGGTGGTGCCATATTTGACACAAGAGGGACCTCCGGCATTCGTGGCGGCATTTCCACCGATGGAACAGGTGTCCAGGCTCGCGGGATCAGGTGGGTAGAAGAGACCTTCTTTCCTCACGGCATTCTGAAGGTCGAGCGTTATAACGCCCGGTTCCACCACTGCGATCAGATTATTCTTTTCGATGGAAAGGATGCGATTCATCTTCGCGAGAGACAATACCACCCCACCGAACAGCGGCACAGCGCCTCCTGCCAGGCCTGTGCCCAGACCCCGCGGGGTAACGGGAAAGGAATACCTGTTTGCCAGTCGAAGCAAATCACTGACCTGCCGGGATGATGTTGCTTCAACAACAAGTTCGGGAAGGCGCGCGTCTTCACCGGCGTCCTTTTCGAATTCGCAAAGCTTCTCAGCAGTTTGGATAATCGCATCGGAGCCCACTGCTCCTTTGATTTCGCTTAGGATTTCCGGTGTAATAGGTGAATATGAAGGCATAATCTCAGAAATATCTAGCTGTATTGTTCAAAACCGGGCAGTTGGAGCCGGTTTTCCAGACGATGGAGCAACCAGGCGGCAATCGAGGTCAGGACAAGATAGATGGCGCCGATCACCATAAAGGTTTCGGTGTACCTGAAGCTCTCAGAGGCTATTATCTTTCCCTCTCCGGTAAGTTCGATGCAGGTTATCATATAGGCCAGCGATGAATATTTTATAAGATAGATGACCTCATTACCGCATCCCGGAAGCGCCCTGCGAAACGCTTGGGGAAGGGTGACGAAGAGAACCATCTTGATTTTTGAAAAGCCGAGTGCCTTCGCCGCCATCATCTGACCTGTCTTGACGGACAGGAAGGCGCCGCGCACGTACTCTGAATGATAGGCCCCGCTGCACAGGGAAAACCCCATCACCGCGGCCACAAACGGGGTCAGGTAAATCCCGATATAGGGAAGGCCGAAATACCATATGAAGAGCTGGACAACAAGGGGAAATCCCCGAAAGATAAGGACATAACCATTAGCAATCGCCTTGATAGAGCTATTTCCGTATACCCTCAGCGCCCCGACGACAACCCCTATGATAAAACCAAAGGCAGCAGAGGGAATAATCAACTTGACGCTGACACAAAGCCCCCTCATAAGGGTGGATACTATTTCCGGTTGTAGAAAAAAGAGTTCTTCCATAATCAAACAAAGGAGTTTCCATACAGCTCGGTTATCTTGG
>JAUXBI010000130.1 GCA_030619435.1 Syntrophaceae bacterium | reverse complement strand
GTCGGGCAGGTCGCCAAGAGACAGGCGGTCACCAATCCGGAAAACACCGTTTACGCGGTGAAGAGGTTGATAGGAAGAAAGTATTCGTCAAAAGAAGTCCAGTACGATATCACCATCAGCCCTTTCACGATTACAGAGGCGGCAAACGGCGACGCTCAGGTGACAATAAGGGGCAAGAGCTACAGCACCCCGGAGATATCTTCGATGATACTGGCAAAAATGAAGCAAACCGCCGAAGATTACCTCGGAGAAAAGATAAACGACGCGGTAATCACCGTCCCGGCCTATTTCAATGACTCACAGAGGCAGGCAACAAAGGACGCCGGAAAGGTCGCGGGTTTGAACGTCCTTCGTATAATAAACGAGCCGACTGCAGCGGCGCTCTCCTACGGCCTCGACAAGAAAGCCGACGAGAAGATAGCTGTATTTGATCTGGGCGGGGGAACTTTTGATATTTCTATCCTCGAACTGGGTGACGGCGTTTTTGAAGTCAAATCAACCAACGGCAACACCCATCTGGGCGGTGAAGACTTCGACCAGAAGTTAATAGACTATATAGCGGATGAATTCAAGAAGGATCAGGGAATAGATCTGAGAAGCGACAAGATGGCCCTTCAGCGCATCAAGGAGGCAGCTGAAAAGGCAAAAATGGAACTCTCTTCATCCATGGAGACAGACATAAATCTACCCTTTGTTACGGCTGACGCGTCCGGCCCCAAGCATCTCAACATGAAACTTACCAGGGCCAAGCTGGAAATGCTCGTTTCGGATCTGATAGAAAAACTGGAGGCTCCATGCAAGACAGCACTGAAGGACGCCGGCATGAACACTTCGGACATAAATGAGGTCATCCTCGTAGGGGGCATGACCCGTATGCCCGTGGTGCAGCAGAAGGTCAAAGAGATATTCGGCAAAGAACCCAGCAAGGGAGTTAACCCGGATGAGGTGGTTGCCGTGGGAGCCGCTATCCAGGCCGGTGTGCTGTCCGGTGACGTAAAGGACGTTCTCCTTCTCGACGTAACGCCACTGTCTCTCGGCATAGAGACCCTGGGCGGTGTCATGACAAAGCTCATTGAGAAGAACACCACCATCCCGACAAAAAAGAGCCAGACTTTCTCCACGGCCGCGGACAATCAGCCCGCAGTGAGCATACACGTTCTGCAGGGAGAACGCTCCATGGCGCCGGACAACAGGACACTTGGAAGATTTGAGCTTACAGGCATTCCGCCAGCACCCAGGGGACTCCCGCAGATTGACGTCGCCTTTGATATCGACGCAAACGGCATTGTACACGTGTCTGCCAAGGATCTCGGCACCGGCAAGGAGCAGAGCATCAAGATTACCGCTTCGAGTGGACTCTCCGAGGAAGAGATAGACAAGCTGGTAAAAGACGCGGAATCTCATGAAGAAGAGGATAAGAAGAAAAAGGAACTGATAGAACTGAGAAATCAGGCAGACTCGCTTATCTACAGTGTTGAAAAGAATCTGAAAGAAATGGGCGACCAGATAGACGCCGACCAGAAATCCAAGATAGAGGAATCCATCGTTAAACTCAGAAAAGCCATGGAACAGGACGACATCGACGCCATAAAGGCCGCTCAGGAAGAGATGACCCAGGCATCGCATAAACTGGCGGAAGCCATGTACGCGAAGGCAACTACGAAAGAGGCCGAAGGGGCTGGCGCAACCGGAGCCTCGGAAGAAGGCTCACAGGCTGAATCGACAAAAGCCGATGACGACGTAGTGGATGCGGATTTTGAAGAAGTGAACAAAGATTCATAATTAGAAGTAGCTACTAATCAATTGGAATTCCTGAGAACAGAAAATGCCCGGGTTTATCTCCGGGCATTTTTTTAAACTTTAGATTCAACTCTTGAAATTGATTTATAATTGCATTGTATATTCCGGCACAATCTCCTGAAGTTTTTTCTTTATGGCGACTGCATCATAACTACTGGCCACGGTTAGTAACTCATCAATCTTAATATTCAGAGAATCCCTGCTGTTTGATTTTCCACAGAGGACAAGAATCTTCTCATTTTCTGTCGTAACGATTCCTTCTCCCTCGGTAATCAATTCTTCATAGAGTTTTTCTCCAGGCCTGAGACCAATAAACTGAATAGGAATATCGCTGTCCGGTTCAAGACCGCTGAGACGTATCAGATCCCGGGCCAAATCGACAATACGCATGGGCTTGCCCATATCCAGAATGAATATCTCGCCTCCCCTGCCCATGGCTCCGGCCTGAAGGATCAACTGCGCGGCTTCCGGAATACTCATGAAATAACGAGTTATCTCTGGATGCGTAACAGTAACAGGCATGCCCCGGGAAATCTGTTTCTGAAACATGGGAATCGCCGACCCGGAACTCCAGAGTACATTCCCGAAGCGCACAGCCATAAAGTGCGTCGCAGTATCCCCATTTATGCATTCCACAAGCATCTCGGCCACACGCTTCGTAGCGCCCATAACATTGCTGGGCCGCACGGCCTTATCCGTCGAGACAAAGACAAAGCGTTCCACCTGGTTTTCCAAGGCTGCATCAACCAGATTTCGCGTACCTGAAATATTGTTGAACACCGCCTCCCACGGGTGCATCTCCTGCATGGGGACATGCTTATAAGCAGCGGCATGGAAGACCACGTCCGGACCGAATTCCCGAAACGCCCTGTCTGTAGATTTACTATCTTTTACATCAACGAGAAACCCGGATATCGGAATGAAGCTAAACCGCTGCCGGCACTCCCCCTCTATCTGAAACAGATTTGCTTCGCTGAAATCCAGAAGTGCAAGCGACTGTGGCTGAAAACGTCCCACCTGCCTTACCAGCTCAGACCCTATGGATCCACCTGCTCCTGTAATTAGAACACGCTTATTCCTGATATATTGACGAATCTCCTCTTCGTCCAAGTGAATCTCATCACGATCCAGCAGATCTTCCAGTCGTACCTTGCGAACCGATTTTACCGAAACTTTTCCCTCAATAAGCTCCCAGATTCCGGGCACAGTACGAAACGGCTTTCCGGTTTCTTTACACCTCTCGACGATCCGTCGCATCGCTTCACCCCTGACCGAAGGAATGGCAATCAATATCTCATCGAATTCCGTCTTAATCCTGCCGATATCATCCGTCCTTCCCAGTATCGGAACCCCATGGATTGTTTTCCCCCTTTTGACCGGATCATCATCGATAAATCCCACAGGTTCTATATCGATCAACGGGCGCTCCACGATTTCTCTTAGTACCTTTTCGCCCGCACCTCCCGCGCCAATGATTAACAATTTCCTTGCGGAAGATCCTCTGCCACGTTTAAATACCCGAGGAAACGAATAATCGCCGGCAAAAAACATCCGAATAGCAGCCCGAATTCCCCCCACGAGCAGAAAAGTGAATACAAAGTCGATAATATATACAGAGCGGGAATAGTTTTGGAAGTGGTATAAAAGCAAAATGGTCAATATGATAATTATAGAGGAGGAAGCCGTCGCTTTAAGAAGGTTCCTTATATCCGCAAGACTTGTGTATCTCCACATCCCTCTGTAAAGACCGAATATAAAAAAACAGATCAGCTTGAGGGGGACAACAAACGGCAGAAAGGTCTTTAAATGCACCAGATTCTGCGATGGAATGTTTCCCTCAAAACGAACCAGATACGCAAGGCCATAAGCCAATGTCACGAGAACCGCATCGGCGAAAAGCATTAAGTAAAAGTTTTTGTTACGTATAATGTCCTTCATAATCTCTCAATCCATTTGACACTGTTCTTTACATCTTCTTCTTTCAATGCATAACCCCTTCTCTTTCTACAACCTTCACAAAAGTCATTAACAATATTTTAAAATCAAAAAAGAGTGATCTGTTTTTCAGATAATATTCATCAAAATCAACTTTAACCGGAATCGGCAATTCATCCCTGCCATTAATCTGCGCCCAGCCGGTAATTCCCGGTATGATTTCGTGTATCCCTTTTTTCGTTCGCAGCTCAACCAGATCATCCTGATTATATAAACTCGGACGTGGTCCTACAAAACTTATATCCCCCTTCAAAATAGTGTACAACTGTGGCAATTCATCAAGACTGAACTTACGCAAAAAAGACCCGACCGGTGTAAGATAAATGTCCGAATCTTTCATGAGATGGGTTGCAACAGTAGGGGTATCTACACACATCGTACGAAATTTGGGCATCCTGAATATCCTGTTATTGATCCCCACCCTGTCCGACCAGTACAATACCGAGCCTTCCGAAGTCAGCTTCACTATCAATCCGGTAACGAGAATCGGCACGCTCAAAAAACATAATAAAAAACCGGCCAAGATTAGATCAAAAAGACGCTTCATCTAAAATTACTTCCTAAAATAAAAATACTGTCTCAAAAGAGTGAACCACCCAAAACCCCGTTTCCATTACTTTCCTATTATCAAAAACCAGACAAAACGCTAATTCATTATAACAGGAATGACATCCATCCATCCATCCATTCATTCTTGTTAAAAAAACACTTGCAATCCGTGTTGCAACTCAGACAGGATATAATGGAGTGGAAGTTGCGGACATGTTCGTCCGAATACCCGATTTTTTAAAAACTTTGGCAATCGTGTCGAATTCATAGGGCTCAGCATCACAAACATTAATCCGTGGATTGCGCTGATTACACATATTATTTTATCTTGTCCAGTTATTTTTTATATTACTTTCATTGGTGTTAATATGTGGACAAAAAATTTAATAAAATCAGCCAAATTAAGCTTTATCAACACAACATTCTCTGCGAACCTGAGATAAACCCGTTTCCCCGGAGCAAAAACCCTTTTATCCAAATTCAAACTTCAGTTAAATAGCTACAATTGGCCTTACCCCATAGCATGGGCTATATTTAAGTTGTATTGAGTTCCCCGTTAATTGGTTTTATACCATGTTCTTTGATAAACTAATAGGGTATTAAGGTAATGAGATCCTCCGTTCCTCGGGGGGGAGGATATAATCCTTGTGAGATTAAAAATTTAGGCAATTAGAAGGGGCAGACACTAATTATAAATCAAAAATGAATTCCCCCTTGACAGGCAATTATTCAGGTGTATTATTCGCCCATGTTCACGTCAAAATACCCCGAGTCATTATGAACCTGAAAAAAGAGACTAAATTCTTCCTCATCAAACATTTTTTAACCTTTTTTGCGCATTATATCTTCAAGCTGTACGCAAAGACTATGAGGCTGCGTATTGAGAATGAAGATGTGATCAAGAACCACCTGGAAAACGATGGACGGGTTGTTCTGGCTGCCTGGCACCAGAGACTTTTTGCGGCATTTTATATCCCCAGAAGATTAAAAATGCCTATTAGTATTATGATTTCCC
>JAUXBI010000222.1 GCA_030619435.1 Syntrophaceae bacterium | reverse complement strand
CGGACAAGGCTGTAGGCGTGACTGAGGATGTCCGCCCGGTATACCTTGTCGTACAAGGCGTAGAAACGATAGGCTTTTTCCTGCTTGGCCTTGCGGTAAAGCTTCCTCTGTAGTGTCCTGATGTTCTCAGGGGTTGTTAGTCCCGATTTCATCGTGGACAATCCCCTCTCCCTCCACTCTTCGGTTGCATGAACAAAGTAGGGTCCCTTCCCTCGGGCTGGGTTATGTTGTCCCATGCCCTCAAACGGTACTATGAACCCCTCCGACTCCCGATACAGCCCGCCGCGATTTCGTTGCCTTATACGCGCCGGTTGTCATCCCTCATAATCACCATATCGGGTCTCCAGCACTGGACTGTTTGCCTTCCACAACATGCCGCCCCTGCTACCCCGAAAGATCCCACGAACCGCTTCCGTTCTCCAAGTCCGTGTCTTCGGCCTTCCCCATGCGTCCACTGGGTCGGCATCTTCTTTCAAGTTTATCGAGGCTACCTGTAGGTTCACTTGCGTTACGGCCTGCTGCTTTGCCAATTGGAAACTTACGACCCCTTGTCACCAAGACGCCGCTTCCTTGAACTACCGGGGTGAATCGGACAATTCCCCGGACGGGACTTTAACCCGTAAGATCAAACAGTTGTTACTGCGTACGGACACAATACTTAAATAATGTGAGTGAATATTTCAGATAGCAGGAGGATGCTGACATATTGAAGGAACGGCAATGAAGAAGAAGAAATTACAAGAACTTATTAAACAAGGCGAGGGTTATTTTGTTGAGTTCAAAAAGCAGGTTGGGGAAAGCCTCGACAGAGAAATGGTTGCCTTTGCCAATGCATCCGGGGGTAAGATTATCATAGGGGTCGCGGATGATGGCGGAATTACAGGCTGCTCCGCTGACAACACGACACGTTCAAAAATCCAGGATATTGCCAATAACTGCGATCCCCGGATTCCAATACATATAAAAACAGTACGGTATGAGGGTGTAAAACTGCTTGTTATTTCAATAGATGAAAATCACGATAAACCTGTGCGTTGTTCAAAGGGTTTCTTTCTGAGAGAGGGACCCAATTCTCAAAAATTGACGAGGAATGAAATATTAGCCCTTGCCGCAGGTGCGGGGAAGTTTAAATTCGATATGCAGATCTGTAGAGGTTTTGATTATCCTGGTGAGTTTGATGATACCAAATGGCTGCATTTCCTGAATGGGGCAGCAATCACGCCTCCTGAAAACAGGGAAGACTTATTGATGAATTTGGGTTTCGCGGAAGAAAGGGCAGGGGTTCAGATTACAAATGCCGGCCGTCTTCTCTTCGACAGCAGTAAATTCGGGAAGCTCAGTGTGGCTCGAAATCCCATATTATTCGATACCTTTCACAGGCTTGGAATAACGGAAAAGATCGGCTCCGGTATCAACAGGATGCGGGATGCTATGGCTGAAAGGAATATTGAGATTGAATTTGATACAGAGGATTTTTTCATTGTAACTCTGGCAAGGCAGATAGTTACCGACCAAGTCGGCACTAAGTCGGCACTAAGTCGGCACCAAGTTGACATTCTGCATAACTGCTATGAATCCAGCAAGTTAGTGGATCTCATGGCCGTCACCGGTCGTTCTGACCGCACTAAGTTCCGGCACCAAGTTTTGAACCCTCTTTTAGACGCAGGGCTTGTTGAACTGACCATCCCCGAAAAGCCAAGAAGTCGTTTTCAGAAATACCGACTAACAGATAAAGGGAAAGCAATGTATGAGCTGGTAAAACAAAATGAACGCAATAAATAAATGAGCGCGCTCATAACTATGAGCGATTATATTTTCGGTTCATCCGGTTTTTGCCAAAGCCTTGAAAAAGAAGGCCATCACGGAAGTCACAATGAAAGTCAAGCGGCTTCTGAATATTATGACTGGCGATCATTCCCGTGCAAAAACCTAACAGGAAATTACTGGTTATAAATCGTTAATCTTATCGATAAGGATAATTGATCAGTCGCCTTCGCCGGCGATGATTGCCCTCACCCTTTCGAGTTCTTCCGGTGTGTCCACCTCTACGGAATCATAGAGGGTTTCAACGACCTTTATCCTGTACCCATTTTCCAGGGCTCTCAGTTGTTCAAGAGACTCGGTTTTTTCCAGATGTCCCGCTTCCAGCTTTGTGAAGATTCCCAGGAATGATTTTCTGTATGAGTATATCCCGTGGTGTTTGTAGTAGGGAACAGTTTCCTTTCCGTCGCGGTCGTAAGGTATCGTCGCGCGGGAGAAGTAGAGTGCGTAGTGATCCCTGTCAAAGACAACCTTTACCGCGTTGGGATGACGTACCTCTTCTTCCCTCTTTATCTCGTATATGAGTGTGCAGAAGTTCAATGACGGGTCGTCCAGAAGGGGATTCGCTACCTCTTCTATCTGGACGGGCTTGAAAAGGGGCTGGTCTCCCTGGACGTTCACAATAATATCCGAATCGTTCAGACCGAGGTTTTCCGCGGCCTCTGCAATCCTGTCCGTTCCGGACAGGTGATGTTCGGAGGTCATGACGGCGTTTCCCCCGAATCTCCTCACCCGGTCAAAGATACGCTCATCATCCGTGGCCACCGCGACATACGATACCATGCTGATTCCGGCCGCCTTTTCATACACATGCTGTATCATGGGTTTACCGCATATATCCGCCAGCGGCTTCCCCTCGAACCGCGATGACTGATATCTCGCTGGTATGATGCATATTACGTTCGGCATAATTTTTTCCGTCCGGCGGCCTTAAGTCAGCAAGCATAAATAACTCATACACCTTGCTTGTCCTTTTGCTTGTTTTCTGTGTTGTGTCAAAGCTTACATAACCCGTTATGCCCGCTTCAACACGCCTTGAAAACAAACAAAATTAAGGCGCAATCTGTATAACTTATTTATT
>JAUXBI010000192.1 GCA_030619435.1 Syntrophaceae bacterium | reverse complement strand
GATCCCGACCTTGAAAAACCCGAACACGGGACACTGAGAGAAGTACTTATGAAAAGGTGGGAAACACGGCTGGAGATCGCGAAAACGGGGTAGGATCGGAACTTTAACCTTGAAACTTTAGTGTAACTGTTATAGCAATCTGCTATCAAAATTCGACTTTTTACTGGTGCATCAATATTACTTTTGGCTGGAGGAGTTGTGAAAGATATATTTATAGGTTTGATCGGTTTCGGAACCATCGGCACAGGTGTTGTAAAGCTGCTGCGGGAAAATGACGAATTGATCCGGAAACGTCTGGGAGCAAGGCTTGTTATCAAAAAAATAGCGGATGTCGATATTGAGACCCAGAGGCCAGTGCCGATTGAAAAGGAGCTACTCACGACGGACGTGAATGAGATCCTGACAGACCCGGAAATCTCCATAGTTGTGGAACTGGTGGGAGGCTACACCCACGCAAAGACGTTCGTGCTGGAGGCGATACGCAACGGGAAGCATGTGGTTACCGCGAACAAGGCGCTCATCGCCACTTATGGGAACGAGATATTCGATGCCGCCGATGAAGAAAAAGTTAATATAGGCTTTGAGGCAAGCGTAGGGGGAACGATTCCCATCATAAAGACATTGAAGGAAAGTCTTGCCGGCAACAATATTGAGTCCATTTTTGGAATCATGAATGGAACATGCAATTACATACTGACTAGAATGACCAAAGATGGCAAGGATTTCGACTCAGCGCTGAAGGACGCGCAGGATCTCGGATTTGCCGAGGCGGATCCGACGTATGATATCGAGGCCATCGATACAGCGCACAAACTCGCAATAACCCTGTCCCTGTCCTACGGCAAGAGGGTACCCCTGGATGATATTTACAGAGAGGGAATATCAGAAATAAGTCAGCAGGATATAGAATTTGCCGGAGAACTTGGGTACACCATCAAACTTCTCGCCATCGCGATAAGGAGGGGAGATATCATAGAGGCGCGGATACATCCGACTATGATACCCTTTGACCACATACTGGCCAGCGTCAACGGAAACTTTAACGCCTTTCACCTGATAGGTGATGCCTCTGACTCGGTGTTCCTGTGTGGCCAGGGAGCCGGCATGATGCCGACAGCAAGCGCGGTAGTGGGAGACATGATAGACATCTCGAGAGATATTATGGCGGGAATATGGAGAAGGGTTCCGCTTCGTTCCTATAAGAAAGACCAAATCGAAGACATAAACCTGCTCGAGATGGATGATGTCGCGACAAATTATTATTTCAGGTTTACGGCGGTTGACCGTCCGGGGGTGCTCTCCGCGATATCGGGAATTCTGGGATCCTACAACATAGGCATATCCTCCGTCATCCAGAAGGAAATAAAACTTGACAAGGGTGCGGTGCCACTTGTCATCACAACGTATAAGGCAAGGGAAAAAGATGTTCAAATGGCTCTGGAAGAAATAGACAAGCTTGATATTGTATTCGAAAGAACAACACTAATCAGGATCGAGGATGACACGCTGAGATGAAATATATTGTTTTGCTGGGCGATGGAATGGCGGACTATCCTCTTTCCGAGCTGGGAGGGAAAACTCCCCTTGAATTCGCAGATACACCCAATATGGACATAATGGCCGCGAGAGGCACTGTAGGGCTGATCGATACTATTCCCGCCGGATTTGCACCCGGAAGTGATGTGGCGAATCTGTCTGTGTTGGGATATGATCCGGGAAAGTGCCATACAGGGCGCGCGCCCCTGGAGGCGGCCAGCATGGGTGTGGATCTGGCCCCCGATGATGTGGCTTTTCGCTGTAATCTTGTAA
This sequence comes from Syntrophaceae bacterium, assembly GCA_030619435.1. Taxonomy (GTDB): domain Bacteria; phylum Desulfobacterota; class Syntrophia; order Syntrophales; family UBA2210; genus UBA2210. Next base: position 1,983 of record JAUXBI010000192.1, on the reverse strand, counting down.
CCTTCGATTCAGCGGTGGCAGCGGTGGGTGAAACTGTGATGGAAGATTTCACCTCCGGTCATATAACATCTGAAGAGGCATCTCTGATTATAGACAGTCTCAACAGGGAACTCGCTTCGCCGGTTATCGATTTTCATTCCGGCGTCGGATATAGACACCTGATGGTTTACAAAGGCGGACCTGTCTCGCTGGAGACAACACCCCCTCACGATATTATTGGAAGGCCTATTGCCGGCCGGCTTCCCAAAGGGAATGGTTCGGGGGAAATCAGCAGTCTCATGGAGCGTTCGCGCGGCATATTAAAAGATCATCCCGTGAACCTCGCACGGACATCGAAGGGCAAAAAAACCGCCGATTCAATCTGGTTGTGGGGAGAGGGAAGGGCACCCATACTGGAACCGATGACCGCCAGATATGGCATAAAGGGTGGTATGATATCAGCCGTTGATCTCCTGAATGGGATTGGAGTCTACGCGGGCCTTGAAATCCTTCATGTTGAGGGTGCTACCGGTTATATCGATACTGATTACAAGGGAAAGGCAAAAAAAGCCCTCGAGTATCTTATTGATGGTGATTTTGTATTTATCCATGTAGAAGCGCCCGATGAAATGGGACATGAGGGTGATATAAAGGGAAAGATAAAGGCCATAGAGGATTTTGATGAAAAGGTGGTGGGAACGGTACTGTCAGGAATAGAAACAATGGGGGACTTTCGAATTATTGTTCTGAGCGACCATCCGACACCGATAAGCCTGAAGACGCATGTATCGGATCCGAGTCCTTTTGCTGTGCTGTCTTCTATTGATGGAGAGAATATTGTAACAGGTGACGCTTTCAATGAAATATCGGCCAGGGATGCAGGCATTATGGCTTCTCCCGGCTGTTTGTTAATGGATTACTTTATGGGAAACTGGAGGAAATTCATTGAAGAAAAGAAGCGAGTTTAGAATAAGAGTGATATACGCCGATACAGATGCAATGGGCATAGTCTATCACGCCAACTACATGAAGTGGTTCGAGATAGGCAGGGCGGAGCTGATGCGCGAGATGGGCCTTGTTTATTCAGAAATTGAAGCATCGGGATATACAATGCCTGTAACAAAAATGGGATGTCACTATCTTTTGCCTGCGAAATATGATGATGTGCTGGTGGTTGAAGCAGAACTAACCAGTCTCAGGCAGGCCAGCGTAAGGTTTGATTATGTCATACACGATGAAAAAAAAGAGCGGATTCTTGCCGAAGGATTTACGCTTCATCCCTTTGTAAACAAGGAGGGGAAGGTCGTAAGAGTGCCACGTTATATAGTGGATAAGATAAATGAAACAATAAAAGGAGATCTTTAATGGCGGCCAATTTAACAGAGAAAGAATTGAAACAACCGGATGAATTCCATAATATCGGATGGAAGGCCATACAGTACATGTCCGAGCACAGGAGCAAATTTTACACAGGCGGGGCAGTGGTGCTCGCTATTATTATCCTGTTCGGGGGATGGCATTTTTACCGTTCAAACTACGAGGAGAAGGCCGAATATATATATGCGGCGGCGTATAAATCATACTCTCTGCCTGGCAATACCGATAATATGAAAGACGCGTATCTGGTCGCCGTGGAGATATACATGGACCTCGTGGAGAAATATCCCGACAGCCGCGCGGCCACACTTTCTTTTTATAATATGGGAAATATTTACTTTAATATCGGTGAAACAAAGAAATCGATCGAGGCCTATAAAACATTCCTGAAAAAATCCGGGGAAAACAACATCTTGACCGCTCTTGCATACTATGGGCTGGGTTATTGCTATGAAAAGAATAAGGACTATGACAATGCATTGAAATCATTCGAAGACTCCGACAAAGGTATAAAAGGGACGCGGTTTGAATCTATAAATTACGCCAACATTGCAAGAATATACGAAAAGATGGGCGAGCAGAAAAAGGCTTTGGAATCTTATCGTAAGGCTGTTGAAAAGACGGACG
>JAUXBI010000027.1 GCA_030619435.1 Syntrophaceae bacterium | reverse complement strand
GGTCTGCGGCGCGGTTCATCGTGAATTCTCATTACGGGATGCGCTCCGGATGAGCGCTGATGAAGAGATCGCGCGAATGAGGCGGTATCTGCCCATCATCGATACAATGATTACCCTCTCACCTCTTCTGGGAATCCTGGGAACCGTAACGGGTATTATCTATTCATTCCATATGCTGGGTACGGTTGGAATAGAACATCCACAGATGATCACAGAGGGCATTTCACAGGCCCTGCTTACAACCGCCTTCGGCCTTACCATCGCGATTTTCAGTCTGATACCTTACAATTATTTCCTGTCCCAGATTGAGAAGGCGACACTGGAGATCGAAAAATATGGGACCAATCTGGAAATCCTTTTCGAAAAGAATAAAAACGGGGTAAACAGGCCCAGATGAAAATTTCCAGGCGATATACAGGAAAAGCCAGGATAGAGATAATACCGCTCCTCGATGTTATCTTTCTCCTGTTAGTGGCTTTTATATTTTTTACCATGTCCATGACCATTCACAGGGGTCTGCCAGTTCAATTGCCTGAATCATCTACCTCCATGATAGAAAAGAAGAATTTTGCCGATATTACAATCAGGGAAGATGGAAAGCTTTTTTTCGACAAACAGGAGGTGAATCTTTCGGAATTGATTACCCAATTGACTATCCTCCATCGCGAATCTCCGGAAATAAAGGTTCTGATGTCGGGAGATAAGAAAGTACCTTATGAAATGATCATCGCGGTTATGGACGCGGTAAGAAAATCGGGAATAAACGGGATATCACTAGAGACAAAATGGAAGGAGTAAATCTAAAAAAAGACCTGCTGTTTGCAGTTTTTCTGGCATTGACCGTCCATCTATGTCTGGCTTTTGCCCTAATTCCTGTTGATCAGCCTGCTTTTTTCATAAAAACAGATCAAAAAAGACCTCTCGCACTCTCTTTTGTCTCCACTTCAAGAAAGGTTACAAAGGAAGCAGCCGCTACACCACTGATAAAAGAGAAAAAACAGGTGGTTGTTGAGAAGGAGAAGACAAAACCTGTCAAGAAAGAGGATATACCTTCAACGGCTCTTGAACCCAACGTTCAGAAGCAAAGCAAAACACAATCAGCTCACGAAACAATTGAAAAGACACTCCCTGCTCTCTCGTCCGGTGGGAATTCCATACAAAAAGAAATGGGGGCATCTCCGCCCGTACCACGATACCTGGAAAATTCTCCGCCGGTTTATCCTTCTGCTGCAAAGAGAAAGGGATACGAGGGGACGGTTTTGCTTTCCGTGAAAATACTTGCTAATGGAATGGTTGCCGAATTAAGGGTAAAGAGATCCTCTGGTTATTCAATTCTTGACCGGGCGGCACTAAAGGCTGTTCAGAAATGGAGGTTTGAAATTCCATTTACGATGTGGGTAGATGTTCCGGTGCGTTTCGTCCTCGAGTAGGGATCAGAAAACGAAAAGCCCGTCAATTCAGACGGGCTTTATGCTTTAAAATGGTGGCGGTGCAGGGAATTGAACCCCGGACACTACGGATATGAGCTCGAAAATGGCCCCGCCCCTCTAACCGACAATAAGACTTGTTCAGATTTAATGAAGCCGTTTGACAGGTCTCTTTATAGGTGCTATTAAATAACCATCAAAAAGACTGTCAAGGGGGAATATATGCGGTCAAATGGAATTAAGTATTCGGAAGATATAGTGCCGATCACCGATATGAAGGTGAATCCGGGACGTATCGTCAATCAGGTGGATAAGACAAGCCGCCCGGTTCTACTGACTAACCGAGGGCGGGGGGTTGCCATCGTTCAATCGCTTAAAGATTATGAAGCACAGACAGAGGAACAATCCTTCCTGAGAGGTGTTGTCCAAGGATTGATGGATCTGGAAGAAGGGCGCGAAATAAACGTGAGTGAAGTCAAAAAACGCCTTGGATTGAGCGAATAACAATGGCGCAGAAAAGAGTAGTAACCACCTTCGCGGTGTCGGCTGTCAAGGATCTGGAAGCAATCCGCAACTGGTATATTGATCAACAAGTTCCCGAAGTAGGCGAAAAACTATTGAGGGAAATTGTTATACAGGTCGGAAAGCTTGCCGATTTCCCAAAGAGTGGACGAATCGTGCCGGAATTTGGAATTGTGAATCTGAGAGAGGTTATCTTCCCCCCGTTCCGCATTGTTTACCGCCTTGATAAAAACCGGATAAGGATTGTTCGCATCTGGCGGAGTGAAAGGCTACTGAAATTGCCTTAACAGGGTAAAGATTGGCGAATTGTTTTCTGAAATCCTGCCCTCTAACTTAGGTTCATCCATTCAATATTACAAAAAGAACCGAGATCAAGATCACGGCAAAGGACCTGCGTGATGTCCTAGCATCGACGATTGCAATGGGGAGTGAGAAAACAAGGCCCGATGTCCAGACGGTAAACGATCTGCTCGGTCATACCAACTTGACAACTACGAAGAAGTATCTCTACTCCCCCAAGGAGAATCGGAGGGCTGCGATCAGCGTCTTGGACGACGTTTTTGTAGAAGAAAATGACACGGAATATCCGGCATACCTCAATAAACAAAAAGGGCTTAGAGGAATCCTCTAAGCCCTTGTATTCTTGGTGGCGGTGCAGGGAATTGAACCCCGGACACTACGGATATGAGCCGTATGCTCTAACCATCTGAGCTACACCGCCTGACTGGATTTGGATGTACTCCTACATTATATTTATCTACGTGTCAACATCTGCGTATCAGGAGTCTATTGAACCTCCAGATCGTAGGCCACTATTACACTCCTTGACAAGAGTGCCCCCAGCCCTATGACAAGTACCACCTCTTTCTTACCATCGTTGTCTATATCTTTGAACTGATAATCGGCCACATATCCCTGGATCTTCTTTGTCCTCCAGTTTTCGGACAGTCCAAGACCATCCCACTCAAGATCATATATTTCGCTGCGCGTGAACATCCGGGCATGTTTCATCACTCTTCCCATAGGCGACAGATTTTTGACAATAATGACCTCCCTTTTACCGTTTCCATTGATATCATAGGTAAGGATTCTTTCCTTGATAAATGCCCTCCCGGAGGCGTCTCCACCATCGATGTTTTCATGGATGTCTCTAAAATCGACATAGTTGTTAGATCCCCCAAACACCTCATCGCTTTTCCATATCAAATAGTCGCTTCCCCCGAAGACATTGATCTTGTACTGGACCGACGCTTGCGTTTTTTTGTAGATACGGATGTGCCCATATTCATCCAGGGCAACAACCCTCTCAGTATTACTTCCCTCTATACTGTCAATGGTAAGACCGTAAACGGAGAGTCCCTGCGGTATAGACATTTTCTCACCTTTTGTATACTCTCCCTTCCTATAAACGATTTCATATATGGGGTTACTGAAAGGCTCTTCCATTCCCTTCTTCTGCCCTATCAATTGCGGTATACCGGATATATCGATAACTCTTAAAAACCACCTCAGGTCCGATGCTATCTTGACGAATTTTCCATCCTGAAATTCAAGCACAAACGAATCAAGATTACGGTTTTGTACGTTCGTCACAATAATCTCAGATATGCCGTTCTCATTCACGTCAGCAACGTCAACCGCTATATAACTGTCGGAAATCTTCCCTGAAATCTTGTTGAGAAGTTTGAGGTTTCCTTCGATCTTTTGATATATCATCACAGAATGTTCATCTATAACTACAACTTCATTCAGATCATCACCATTCACATCACCGATATCCATCCCCTTGAAACGCCTTTTGTATTTCTGGCTCATCCAGAATCCTTTTTTACCACGCGAGTTGGCAGCCATGATAAAGGCAGGGTTAATTACAGAAGTAAAAGTTCTCTTTTCGGCCTTGAGAACCTTGATTTCGTCGGGACTCTGCAGGGGGCTAGCCGAAGAAGTCTTAGAGACGGATGATAGTGCAGCCGCGACTACGGGGGCTGGTGGGGTTTTTCCCTGAACATAGTAAGTTATCTTTTTTGCAAAATCACTTATCCTGGGTATTACATCATCCATCCCCCGACATTGTTCAAAAACCCCTACAGGGGTTTTATACGTGGCCACATCGAGAAGTTTAGCATCAAGACTTATACTATTGCCGATCTTTGTTATACTTCCCCATACAACATAATCAATATCCAGCTTTTTGCCGAGACTATAAACATCAGCTATGGTTAACCCTTTCTTACCTGATGCATTCAGCATGTTCGTAACCTTCTGTTTGGCAGTGACACTTATGCCGGAATCAGCGGAGAGACGTGAGATCAGCATATCCCATATTCCGTCCCTTACATAGTTTATGTCTTCCGAGCTATTAACCGAAAAGGGGAGTACTGCGACTTTTTTTACCTGATCTTTTACATTCTCAGCCCATACCGATCCGGAAAGCATTACGCCTAAAATACAGAAAAAAATTAAACATCTTTTCATTTTAATCTCCTTTGAATTTGGTTCTTTTTCAATAAAGCTACTTAAACACAGGTTTTTCTGAACAACAGCTGATAACTTCGTAAATCTCGACTCATTGGGACTTCGTTCTCAGATCGTATCCTGCCACAGATGCATGACACGTATCAAGACAAAATGCCAGCCTGGATCTCTTTTTCAGCCCCTCGATAATTCGGATAATCTGTTCAAAACTGCACCCAAGGGCGAGTCCCTGGCCTGCCGCCTCCAAACTAAATCATCCAGGTTTAACTACCGACTTTTCTTGCGTGCTTTTCCACCATAATTGTCATCTTCTCAATCACACGATCAACATCTATCCCTGTGGTATCAATGATAACTGAATCGCCGGCGGGTTTCAGCGGGGCTACCTCTCTCTGCGTATCCTGATAATCTCTGGCTTCTAATCCCCTTTTGATTGCACTAAGATCGACGTTTACGCCATTTTCCATTAATTGCGCGTATCTCCGTCTTGCGCGTTCGTCGGGATCAGCATCCAGAAAAAATTTTATATCCGCGTCGGGAAACACGACCGTTCCCATATCTCGTCCCTCGGCAACTATGCCCCCATATCTGCCAGCGTTTCTCTGTGGCTGAAGAAGAGTATCCCTCACGGCGGAAACCGCGGACACCGAGGAGGCAAGCATGCCTATCTCCTCGGTCCTGACACTGTCTGAAACATCCTCTCCGTCTATCAAGACTTTCATATTTCCATTATCTGTTTCAAAAGGAATATTGATACCCTCGCACAATTTCCGAAGCGCCTCATCATCTTCGACAGATATTCCACGTTGCATTGCAGCGTACGCTACCGCCCTGTAAAGAAGCCCTGTATCCAGATACATATAGGATATTCTTTCAGCAAGAATCTTGCTTACGGTGCTCTTCCCGGAACCCGCGGGACCATCCACCGTGATTATCAATCGTTTCTCTATCATCTAAACCCCTTTTGAATGGATCAGGATTTTATTTTTAACAATCCGCTTCTCTGCCTTCCCCGATGTTTCCTAAAAGTGTGTCAACGGAGGTTTGCCGACGGGAAAAACATTGAACCCGGTCTCGAACAAGCTCTTGTGATCAAGGATATTCCTGCCGTCAAAGATAAAGGCGGGTTTTCGCATGTTTTCATATATCTTTTCAAAATCGAGGGCGGTATATATGTCCCATTCGGTCATAACGGCAATGGCGTCACAACCTGCAGCCGCCTCATAGGGATCTTCAATAAAGTCTATTTTTTCCTTTATGTCCGCCAAGTCCGTCTCAGCATTTATCAGTGCCTTGGGATCAGTGATCACAAGTTCGGCCCTTTCTTCGATAAGCCTCCTGGATACGGATATCGCGGGACTCTCTCTTGTATCACCCGTATCGGCCTTAAAAGCAAAACCAAAAAGACATATCTTTTTGCCGGCCAGTGTGTTGAACATGGCGCCAAGCATATTCAGAATGAAGCGCTCCTTCTGGTAGTCATTTATCTTTACCACCCCTTCCCAGTAATCAGCCACTTCATCAAGACTATAATGCCGGCACAGATAGACCAAATTAAGTATATCCTTTTTGAAGCATGATCCACCAAAGCCGATGCTGGCATTCAAAAATTTGTTTCCTATACGGCTGTCCATCCCGACTGCTCTGGCAACTTCGGTTATATCTGCTTCCGTCTTTTCACACAGGGATGAAACGGCGTTTATAGAGGATATTCTTTGCGCCAGAAAGGCATTGGAAACGAGTTTCGACAATTCACTGCTCCAGATATTGGAGGTTATGATGCGTTCTCGTGGCACCCAGTTTGCGTATATTTCAACCAGCTCGTTCCTCGCCTTAAGGCCGTCAGGCGTTTCGCGGGAACCTATAAGGACCCTGTCGGGTACCTCCAGATCCTTGATTCCCGTTCCCTCAGCCATGAATTCGGGATTGGAGAGAATGTCAAAGTGAACCCCATTAGCAGTCGCGGTAAGTATCCGTTCCATCGCGAGGGCGGTCTTCACGGGGAGTGTGCTCTTCTCTACGATTATCTTGTGCGATTGTGACGCTTCACGTATCTGTCTGGCCGTCTTTTCCCAGTACTGAAGATCGGCGGCCATGCCGGCGCCGGCGCCAAATGTCTTGGTCGGGGTATTAACACTGACAAAGATTATATCCGCTTCTCTTATTCCCGCTTCAATTTCGGTGCTGAAGAACAGGTTCCTGCCACGAACTGTTTTTACGATCTCATCAAGACCCGGTTCGTATATGGGAAGATTATCAGAATTCCACGCGGCGATACGACTTGGATTAATGTCAACGATCGTGACTCTGTATTGGGGGCATTTATGGGCAATCATTGCCATCGTAGGGCCGCCCACATAACCCGCCCCGATGCACAAAATGTTTTTTTCAAAAGCCATATCTTTCCTCCTATAAAGTCACACGGCAGGAATACAAACAAAAGGAACGAAGACCCACATAAGAAGGGGGATAAACCAAAGGCCTATCCCCCCTCTTCACCATTGGAGGCGGCAACCGGACTCGAACCGGTGAATAACGGTTTTGCAGACCGCTGCCTTAGCCACTTGGCTATGCCGCCAAAAACTGGAGCGGGCGAACGGATTTGAACCGTCGACGTCAACCTTGGCAAGGTTGCACTCTACCACTGAGTTACGCCCGCTTGATTTCTAAAGGCCTTCTACTAATAAAATAAGTCCCAATTGTCAATGAAAACTTTCAAATACAGCCGGTTAAAAATTAAAAGTGAACAGCCTAGAAACGGAAGAAGAAGTCAAGGAATGGATCGTCAAATTTCTTCTGCGCCTTTTTAAAGCGATAACCTATAGATGTTACTCCTATACCGAGAAGGATAAGCACGGATGCTACTATAATCGACAAGAGCGGAGGATAAACAGCTATAAGGATACCCGCAACAATCAAGATTATTCCTGGAACCATTTCACACCTCTATTTTAAGTTTTTTACGGCATTTTCAATCCTTGTGATACCTTCCCGGATGTTTTTCATCGACGTGGCGTAAGAGAGACGTATGTGATCATCGCTGCCAAAAGCGATGCCGGGAACCACCGCAATATTTGCGGCATCAAGAAAATATTCCGCAAGAGATGCCGAGTCTGTTACCATCTTGCCGTCACAAACCCTTCCATACAATGAAGACACATCGGGAAAGGCATAAAAGGCCCCATCGGGGTTCATGCAGCTTACACCTTCAATCTTGTTAAGAGCATCCACGATATAGTTACGCCTTTTACCGAATTCTTCAACCATTTCATCTATTGTGCCCTGATCTCCGTTCAGTGCCTCAACCGCGGCTTTCTGGGAGATTGATGTCGGGTTTGATGTATTCTGGCTCTGAATCTTCGTCATCGCTGAAATGATATCTTCCGGGCCTGCGGCATATCCTATCCTCCATCCCGTCATGGCATAAGATTTTGAGACGCCGTTGACAACAACTGAAAGCCTCTTTACGTCTTCACTGACCATGGCAATGCTGGAAAAGGGAAACTTATTATATATAATCTTTTCATAGATTTCATCCGAGATTACAAGTATGTTCTTTTCGACTATAACTTCCGCAAGCGCTTCTAACTCCGCAAAAGTATATGTTGATCCGGTTGGATTGGAGGGGCTGTTTAAGACAATAGCCCTTGTTCTTTTATTGATTGCCCCTTCAAGCTGATCAGGGGTTATCTTGAACCCGCCTGTCTCCCCTGTTTCAAGAATTGAGGGAATGGCGCCTGAAAGCAGAACAATGTCCGGATAGGAAACCCAGTAAGGCGACGGGATAATAACCTCATCACCTTCATCAAACAGGGCCTGCGCAAGATTGTAAAGTACATGCTTCGCGCCGCAGGATACAACTATCTCCGATTTTTTATATAGGAGCTGATTGTCGCGCCGGAACTTTTCAATAATGGCATCTTTAAGCTCATCTATCCCCCCTACAGGGGTATATCTGGTAAATCCATCTCGTATTGAGCTGACAGCCGCTTCTCTGATGTTCACGGGTGTGTCAAAATCCGGCTCTCCGGCACCAAAACTTATAATATCTCTCCCCTCCGCCCGGAGCGCGTTTGCCTTTGCGGTGGTGGCGAGCGTTGGTGAAGGTTTTATTCTTTCCACTCTTTTCGCGAATTTCATACCGTTTTTCCTATCTTCACAAATATCTATGCCGTTATCTTCCCGAATTATTGATTTGCATATCCGGAAATTTTTCTTTAAGTCTTTTTAGAACAACATCGGGAACCAAACCCTTTACAGAGCCCCCCAGACCGGCCGCTTCTTTTACGATACTCGAATTGCAATAAAACCACTTGGATCCGGTCATCAGAAATACCGTTTCTATATTCCTCTTTAATCTTCTGTTGATAAGGGCCAATTGAAATTCGTACTCAAAATCAGACATGGCTCTAAGTCCCCTTAATATACAACATGCCTCTGATTTCTTTACATAATCCACAAGAAGACCGGAAAAAGAATCAACCCTGACTTTGGGATTGTCTCCAACGGTTTCTTCAATCATGGCGATCCTCTCTTCCACGGAAAACAGTGTCTTCTTGTTCGGGTTATAACCAACAAGAATGATTATTTTCTCAAACATGGTCAGTCCCCTGTTAATTATATCCACATGACCATTTGTTATGGGATCGAATGAACCGGGATACACTACCGCGTTTCTCATCTTTTACCCCCTATTTGGCTTCAAAAAAGATATTACAGTATCTCCATACCGTCTTTGGTCTGTCAAAAGAAGCTCGTTGCCGGCCACTATATCTTCTCTGAAGGAGTGCTCCACAACCAGAACACCATCCTTTGAGATCAGACTGGTTCCCCCCAGCAGATCAAGGGTCTTTGCTGCCAGCCCTCTGTCATAGGGAGGGTCGGCGAATACAATATCAAACTGCTGCCGACGAGCCGACAAAATGCGAATTCCTCTTTCTACAGCAAAGACTATCACTTCAGAGGACTCTCCAAATCCACACAGTTCAAGGTTTTTCTTAAGCTCGACTGCGTGAAGCGATTCTTTTTCAATAAACACAACTCCGGCGCTACCCCTGCTTAGGGCCTCAATGCCTACACTGCCTGTACCCGCAAATATATCCAGGAATGATGCCCCTTCCATGGATGGAAGGATATCAAACAAGGACTCCCTGACTCTGTCGGAAGTCATCCTGATCTTTTCGCTCTTCGGCGCGTATATTTTCCTGCCCCGAACACACCCTCCAGTTATTCTCATGTATATCAATCCAAATATTTATCGATCAGTATCTCCGCTATTTGTACCGCATTCAGGGCGGCTCCCTTTCTTATATTATCGGCTACAATCCACATATTTATCCCGTTGGGAATAGATTGATCTTCTCTGATTCTCCCGACAAAGGTACCATCCTTCCCGGCTGCATTACTGGCAAGTGGATATTCCGATAAATCCGGATTATCTATTACGGTGACTCCCGGGGCGTTTGAGAGTATTTCTCTCACCTCATCCGGACTAATTTTTCTCTCCGTTTCGATGTTAACGGATTCCGAATGGCCGTAAAAAACCGGCACTCTCACTGTCGTGGCGGTGACAGCTATGGAGGGATCTTTCAGAATCTTCCTGGTCTCATCGACCATCTTCATTTCCTCTTTTGTATAGCCGTTATCCAGGAATATATCTATATGGGGAAGACAGTTGAATGCTATCCGGTGCGGATACACTTTTGTTTCGACCTTTCCCAGGGTCAGGAGCGCTTTTGTCTGTTCGACTAACTCTTCGATCGCATCCTTACCGGTGCCTGACACTGCCTGATATGTGGACACGACTATGCGTTTTATCCCAACCGCGTCATGGATGGGCTTTAGCGCCACAACCATTTGTATGGTCGAACAGTTGGGATTCGCTATAATTCTCCTTGAACCATATGTGCCGATATCTTCGGGATTTACCTCTGGAACAACCAGGGGAATGTCCGGTTCCATTCTGAATGCGCTGGTGTTATCTATAACCACACAGCCTTCCTTAGCCGCTACAGGCGCAAACCGCTGACTGATGCTTCCTCCCGCCGAAAACAGCCCTATCTCGACTCCTTTGAATGAATTTTCATCTAAAACCCTGACCGGGCAATCCTTCCCCCTGAAGATCAGTTCTTTGCCCAGTGAGCGCTCTGAAGCAAGGAGGATAATCTCGTTTACCGGAAAATTCCTTCTTTCCAGCGTGCTTATCATCTCTGTTCCGACAACCCCTGTCGCACCCACAATGGCAACGTTATATTTTCTCATACGAAATCCCTTTTCAGTTCATTATACAGAAAGCCACAAGTTTCCCTGTGGCTCAGGCACACATTTTACCGGACTCATGGTTTTGAGCGAAGAAGATTCACTTTTTACGGGTCCATCAACCCTGGCACTCGAATCCGTGAACGCTTGGATCCCTTTTTATAGATTCTCAGCATTTCACTCAGACCTCCCGAACCCTTCTTTAATTAACTACAACTAATCGGGAGATGTCCCTTACATTCTATGATGATATCTTTCCATTCTTTTCTGATTCTGTTTCTTTACAATCTTAAACAACGTCCACACGGGACCGGAAAGGCTATAACTCAGAGCTATTACAAAGAGCATAATCTGCGGTTCAAGGACAATAACAGTCAGCATAAATATGATCAGAACAAAGGTCATGAAGGGTTTTCTCGAAAAGAAATCCATATCTTTGAAACTATAGTATTTTATGTTGCTTACCATAAGCAGAGACAAAGCAACAATACCCGCCAGAATAGACACGTGATTAAACTGCCCCTCCCCGCCCAGATAATAGAAGAACAGGACTGACGTAGCGATGACAACAGCGGCTGCCGGAATGGCCAGGCCGTTAAATATCTTGCTGTCCATAATGCCAATCTGCACATTGAACCTT